>JBNLCD010000449.1:0-5071 GCA_050303635.1 Anaerolineae bacterium | reverse complement strand
ACATCATCCAGCGCAGCGGCGAACACCTGCTGACCCTCATTAATGATGTGCTTGACCTGGCCAAGGTGGAAGCTGGCAAGCTAGAACTTGAGCCTGCTCCTTTCCATCTGCCTACGTTTCTGCGCGAGATTATTGACATCGTCTTCCAATAAGAAAATACGTTTCCCATTAAGCATGGCTCATCACCCTCGTTGTTTTAAGCTCTTTTCAATCTCACGAGATGTACCAAATTGGTTCACCGTCTAGAATACGTTCTAACATTTCAGGAAAAGTCCGGTTACGAATGGGCTTCCCTAATAACCCACTAAACCCGGCTTCCTTGAGTTGTTCCACATCGACCGCCATCACGGAAGCCGTCATAGCAATAATGATAACATCCTTTAATTGTAAATCTTCGCGCAGGATACGCAGAATCTCGTAGCCATCAATCGGTTCCATGTGGATATCGAGAAAAATGACATCTGGTTGCCGCTCTAGCGCTTGATAGCGTTCCACAAAATTCGCACTATCCTCAAAAATCTCAATCGGATAATTCAGCACATTGCCCATGAGCATCGTCATCACTTCTCGACTCATGGGGTCATCTTCTACATATAAAAAGAAATAGTCTGACATCGGCTAATCCTTAGCCTCTTTAGATGGCGCAATTTTTTCAGCGATATTGGCAGGGGGTTCAATCGGTAAACTCACAAAAAATGTTGAACCCTTATCGACTTCACTTTCCAGCCAGAGCCGACCCCCATGCGCTTCCACAAAGTGTTGCGAGATGGGTAAGCCCAAGCCTGTTCCGGAGGTGGCTGACAACGCTTTTTCAGCTTGGCGGAAACTTTCAAAGACCAATTCTTGGTCTTCCGGTGCAATCCCAATCCCTGAATCTTTGACATAGATTTCAATTTGGTCGCCTTTGGTATACGCCTTCAATTCAATGGTGCCCTTTGGCGTAAATTTAACCGCATTGGAGAGCAGATTCAGAAAAACTTGGCGTAAACGGCGCTTATCACCTTGTAAGGCGGGCAAATCAGCTTGAATATCGGAGACAAGTTCGACTTCTGGTTTATTCTTGACTAACCCTTTAGTCGTCGCGAGGACACTATCGAGTGTCTTATTCAAATCAACATCTTGAATAAAGAGTTCCATCATGCCGACTTCGATCTTCGTTAAATCAAGGATATCATTAATTAGGCTCAGGAGGTGTTCCCCACTGGAAATTGCTTTTTGGAGCGTTTCCACCTGCTTGTCATTAACTTCACCCAGCACCCCATCAGCTACAAATTCAGTAAAATTCAAAATTGCATTCAAAGGTGTACGCAATTCGTGGGACATATTCGCCAGAAATTCTGATTTGATGCGATTTGCTTTTTCAGCTTCTTCACGGGCCGCGCGCGCATCTGTAAACAACTGGCCATTTTCAAAGGCGATCGCCACATTCCGCGCGAAGATGGACATCACGCGTTCATCGCTCTCCTGAAATCTATCAGCTTCACGCGCCGCTAAATCCAAAACCCCATAGAGCTTTTCACCACGCATAATGGGTACGGCCATTTCAGACCGCACATCGGGCAAGTTAGCAATCGGCAAATAATTCGGTGACTGCTTAACATCACGGATATTCACAATCTTATTGGAACGCGCGGTCTCGGCAATAATGCTCGGTTTGGCATCAAGCGCTAAGCTGGTTTCACTGGGCAGTTCGCCACCTGAATAATCTCCGGCTCCCGCCCGCAGTGCGAGTTGTTGGGTTTCTTCATCGAGCAAGAAAACATGCACGCCGTATAAATTAAATGATTCTTTGGTCATGCTTACCAATTCATTCACCAATTTATCGGGGTCTAACTGTGTCGAAATTTGCCGTGACATATCTACTGCCAGTTGCAAATCGAGGGTGCGTTCTTCCACGGTTTGTTCTAGATTTTGCACCGTTTGGCGGAGTTGATTGGTCATGCTATTAAACGTACGGGCCAAATCCCCAATTTCATCGGTGGATTGGATATTCACTTGTTGTTCGAGATCACCTTGCTCAATCTTGCCCGCGACGGAGGCCAATTCTGTAATCGGGCGGACAATTTGTTGCACGACCCAAAAGCCCAGTGCCGCCGCCACCAGAAGGGCAAAGACCGTAATCGCGACCACAATCAACACATTGTTAATTGAATCAGCCAGCGCTTCACTGGTTGATTTTTCGGTGACCACAATCAATTCTTGGTCGTTGAGTTGGACTGTTGCCGTGGCTAAAACCACGCTATCGCCATCTAAACCTGTGGCAATTCCCGCTTCAGCGGGCGGATCAAATTTTTCTTCATTCAATACTTTGGTGAGATCGCGATGTGCAATAATGCGCGATTGGCTATCCACAATGAAAATATCTTCATTGTCGTCCACATCCAGCGCGGCAATAACATCTTGCACGGCTTTAATACGGGTTTCCGCAATCAACACACCTTGAAATTCACCACGGGACTCAATCGGAATCGCAATCGTGATGAGCGGTTCCCCTGTATTAAAATCAAATTCAATCGGACTGTAATACGTTGCGAGCGTTTCCGCCGGAACGGTAAATTTAGCCTCAGTCGATAAATCTTCAACTGAACTACTCCCAAAACGTGACACCCGTTGCACAATTTGCCCATCAGTATCGACTAAAACCAATTCATCGAAGCTGGTCTCAAAAAAGCGCGTTTCGCGAAGTAGGGTTGTTTGTTCTTCGGCGGATAGTTCATTCAGACGCCGTGCCTCGACCAGAAAACGGAGATTCAACTCCAATTTTTCAATAATGGTCTCAATTTCCGTCGCAACCTGATCACCCCGGGCTTGTTGAGTATCGACTGCTTCTTGTTGTTGCGTTTGAAAACTCCGATATCCTAGGACCAAACCAACGAGCAGTAGAGGAACCGTGGCTAAACCAATAAATGTTAGTGTTAGACGGGTACGAAGACTGTTAAAGCCTGAGCGCCCCTGTTTTTTGGGTGCGGACGACATGGCGAATCTCCCTTTTTATCCCTAATAGAAATAGCATTTTGCAAGAAATTTTAGCTGGCAAGATAGTCGACTATGATCATTTTTTGCTTGATATGATTGATATCAAAATGACTCGGTAGGGGTGAGGCATGCCTCACCCACTTTGGTTCGAACGTTTTGTTGACGTGCGTGCTGTTACACTGTCTATTCAGGCAACCAAGCTTGCCAAACACTGCCATTGGCATCGACCCAATCTTGCGCGGCTTCTTCAACGGATTTGCCTTGAATTTCTACGGCGGCGAGCATCGTAATTTGATCACGATTGGTATAGTTCATATTTTCCAAGAATTGATAAGCAGTCGGCGCATAATCACTGAGGCCTGCCCAGAAAATCTTATAGAAACGATCTTCGGGATAGTCGCAGGCAATAGCCGCTTCATCGGCATAACAATCGTCGGTGTATTCCGGCAGTTGAACTTGCTCAAGATCATATTGCGCATGGACTGAATGCGGTGTCCAGAAATAGAACAGAATGGGTTCTTCATTTTCATAGGCCGTTTTGACCAGTTCAATCACTTGGCCTTCAGGGTTATCGCCTTCAAACTCAACCACTTCAAGATTCAGGCCCAAGTTCTCGATTATTTGTTGATCATAATGGACCCAACTGGGATCACCTGCCAAAAATTGACCTTTGTCGCCCGTGGCATCTGTCTTGAAGAGCGCCGCATTAGCATCATCTTTAAGACCTTCCCACGTCGCTAGTTCAGGATAATCACGCAAAATATAGGTGGGTACATACCAGCCGATCTTACCGACAGGTCCCAGTTCGCCACCATCTTCAACACTTTGTTCGTCGTCGACATATTGCGCATAGTTGGCCACATGGCCTGAACCCCACACTTCCAAAACAGCGTGGATATCACCGGATTTTAGCGCTTCCCATTGATCACTTTCTTCAATTTGTTTTAGTTCAACAGGATAGCCGAGTTCATCTTCTAAAATAATTTTCGCGACATTGACGTTGAGTTCGGAAGCGTGCCATGGATTGTAGGCGAGAATAATCGTTGGATTGTTACTGGTATCTGCGGTGGAAGCTTTTTTATCATCTTTATTATCGTCATCAGCGGAGCCACCACAGGCGGCCAAAATTAATACCAAAATCAGGCTTAGCAAAAGCCCTTTACGTTTGATGAACATGAGATTGCTCCCTCTTAATTCTTTACATATCCCAGCGGATATGCGGCGAAGTTAACTTCATTTTGACGCGATTTGTGAATTTTGCAAATTTTAACATTCATCTTAATGGTTAAATTTTGGTTATATCCCGTGTTCATGGACAAATTGGCTTCTTCTATTTTTCATCTACCCCTCACCAAATTGGAGTAAATTTGAAGCAAAATCGCAGTATTTTGCCAAGAAATTGCATTCTACAGATAAGAGATCTCACAACAGTCGGAAAGTCGACATTATCGATGGCAGATGAAGCTTCAGAAATTTTGTTGATACAACAGGCTCAGGCCAACCCACAAAATTTCAGATATCTCTATCCGCGCTATGTCCAACGCGTGTATAGCTATATTGCCTATAAAGTGGGTCGCCAACAGGATATTGAGGATTTGGTGTCTGAAACATTTATGCGCGCCTTAGAAAATATCCAGCATTTTGAATATCGTGGCGAATCATCATTTCGGGCATGGTTGATGGGCATTGCCCACAATATTGTGCGCGAGTTCTATCGGCGCAATAATCCCGATGAAGTGTCAATTGATGAATTGCCTCTGAGTCAGAACTTAAATTTAGATGAACGCTTGATTCAGCAGGAAAAATTTAAGCAAGTTTATGAGATATTGCAGACGCTTTCACCCCGCCGCCGCGAAATTATTTTGCTGAAATATTATGGTGGATTGCGCAATCATGAGATTGCCGACGTTTTAAATATCGAAGAACGCACGGTGTCGTCACATCTCAGCCGTGCGCTCGCTGAAATTCAAGCCAAGTACGACATGCAAGCCGCAAAGGACCTAGCATGAGCCAACCAACTTCAAATCAACCTAATCGTGAGGAATTTTGGGAGCATGAATTTAAGCATACCCAACCGCCGCCATCGGCGGAATTC
>JBNLCD010000448.1:0-5097 GCA_050303635.1 Anaerolineae bacterium | reverse complement strand
TCCACCGATTGACGACGACGCTAGGAGCGATTCTGGGGCCAAGAGCACTGCCATGACAACTTCATCTTTTCTAACTCACGACGTCTCCCTGATGGCAAAGGGGGAGATTCCTGATCTGACAGATTTCTTCAAGTTCATCCCAGTTCGGACGGTATGGGCGTAAATAGCGCCAATACATGGATTGATCGGAACAATGACGATGCATATCTGCCAACATGGTCACGTCCCTCGGCTGAATCTTACGAATTTCGACAGGATTGACTGTCGTCCGTTGGCTCCGCGTATTCCCCGGAGTATTGTTGATCCATCGCGAGATATGCGGTGCGTTTAGATCAGAGCGTTCTATGTTTAGTGAGAAACGAATGGCAAGCGCCTCCTTATCTACGTGATTACTAGTGAAAATCTGCATAGTAACTCCCTCCCATGCTTGCTTTTCACCTAGAATTACGAAGTCTTTCCAGATTTGGATTGATAGATTTGTTTGGGTTTTGTCAATTCGTGTTAAATCAATAACGCCGATGTAAACAAGAAGAGACACATTCGAAATATGTCTCTTCTTCGAAATTGCATAGGGTGGTTTTTAGGCTTCAATACCAATACGAAACTCAACCGTCCCATGTTCATATTCTGATTGATATGGCAACCCACTGCGGCTGATGATACCTATCATGCCTCGATTGTCACCTTCGACGAATGCACGATAGCTATTCACACCCTGACTACGTGCATGGAGTGTCAGTGTTCGTAACAAGTCCTTACCAATACCTTGACCTTGATACTTATCTTCAACCAATACAGCCGGTTCCGCACAACCATTCCCATCACGCATGTAGTACGCCAAGCCGACAATCATTTCATAAGGTTTTGTGGTAACTGCTACGAAGGCCGCGCCTTGATTTGGGCTGAGATAACAGATTTCCTCAAGTTCATCTCGGCTAGGGCGTCGCGTGCGTAAATACCGCAGATACAATGATTGATCTGAACAATGGCGATGCATGTCTTCTAACATGGCCACATCCCGTGGATGGGCCTTGCGAATTTCGACAGATTTCATAGAAGTCCGTTTCCCCCAAATAAAAGTTGGGTTATAGCTTGTACACCATATCGAATGACCGTCTCGACAGCGTCCTTTGTGGCGTCTCCTATACCGTCTCTTGTGAAACTCTAGTAAAATAATAGAGAAATAGTGTCGAGTGGTGTATGTAGAATTGTGCCAACTAAATGGAGAATGATTTGGTTAAATTGTACTTGTTTGGCGCGCCCCGTCTTGAGATTCAGGGGCAGACCATTGACCTAAATCTCCGCAAGGCATGGGGCTTATTGAGCTATGTTGTGCTAAATGCCCAAATTCATAGTCGCGATAATTTAGCCACTATGTTTTGGGGTGAATCTGATCAAAGCACAGCGCGTGCCAACTTACGACGGACGCTCTATCGCCTCAATCAAACTAGCGGGATTGAAATCCTTGCGGCAACTTCAGAAACTATTGAAGTCAATCCAAATATCAATCTTTGGGTTGATGTGTTGGCGTACCAAGAATTAATTCGTACCGCCTACCCGAATAAAACCCGTAATTTTGAGACAGCCACGCAAATTTATGTTGATGAATTTATGCACGGCTTTAGCCTGTTAGATAGCCCTGATTATGATGAATGGCAATTTTTCCAGCGCGAAGAACTGCGCCAATCATTGACCGCGACGCTGAATGAACTCGTTGAAATCTTGACGCAGGAACAGGCTTGGACAGCGGCACTTCCTTATGCGCGGCGGTTGGTTAATTTGGACCCGCTAACCGAGGCGTCCCATCGCTCGCTCATGCGCTTATATGCGTGGACTGACCAAAAACCAGCGGCTTTGCGGCAATATCAAACCTGTGAACGCCTACTCGCTGAAGAATTTAACGAAGTCCCCACCCCCGAAACGCAATCGCTCTATGAAGCTATTCGAAGTGGGAAGCTGGTTAAACCTCACAGTTATCAACGGCCACCGACGCAGTACGTGCAAAATGATGATATTCACATTGCCTATCAGGTGTTGGGGAATGGTCCGGTGGATATTTTATTTGTGGGCGGTTTTGTCTCGCATTTAGAGCATTTTTGGGAAGAACCGCGTCTCGTGAAGTTCCTGTTGCGCCTCGCCGAAAATGCGCGTCTCATCTTATTTGATAAACGGTCAATGGGCTTATCTGATCGGGTCGGTCAACCTCCAACACTCGAAAAAACCCAATCGGATATGTGCGCCGTGCTGGATGCCGTCGGTTCAGAAAAAGCGGTTTTATTTGGTGTCTCCGAAGGGGGACCCACGTGCTTACTCTTTGCGGCCAATCATGCTGAAAAAGTGCATGCGCTGGTGCTCTATGCCACGCTGGCCAAAGGCTCCCGCGATGAAGATTATCCGTGGGCACCCCCTGAACGTCTCTATCAGAGCTGGCTTCGGGTTTTAACCGAGCGCTGGGGTGAACCTTCGGGTCTCGAAATTTTCACGCCAGCCCATGCAGATGATCCATTTTTGCGGGATTGGTGGGCTAAACTCTTACGCTTATCCTCAAGTCCCGGTGCCGTACGTGATATTGTCAATGTTTTGCGTGATTTGGATGTGCGTGCAATTTTGCGTGATATCAATGTGCCAACTTTGTTGATGCACTCAGTCGATGATCGTGCTGTTCAGGTCGAAAATGCGCGTTATCTGGCCAAGCATATTCCCCAAGCCACCTATATTGAACTCGAAGGCATGGACCATTTTTGGTGGCTCGACACGGCGGACGCAATTGTCGAAGCAATTGAAGATTATATCATTAATCTGAATTTACCGTCGCCCATCGAAACGGTCTTGGGCACGGTGTTAGCGATTAACAGTGCATTGCCTGATCTGGTCACGCTGATTCGTCCGTTTAATGGTCAAATTATGGCAAGTTCCAGCCATCCCCCGCTGAGCTTTATTGTCTTTGCCAGCCCCACCCGCGCCCTTGAATGTGCTTTGCGTCTCCTGGCGAATCAATCGTCCGCCCGCATTGGTCTACATACGGGCGAATATTCGGTGCAGGGCGATGAATATGAAGGGGCCGTGTTTACGCAGGCGGCGGATTTAATGATGCGCGCCCAACCCTCCGAAATTCTGTTATCCAGCACGGTCAAAGATTTGGTCAATGACGTGGAAGTTGATTTTGAATTCCGGCATCATGTCCGCGCAGGCACGCAACAACGCATTTATCAGGTGTCGTTGTAGATTCCCTGTTCCCCTCACAGAAGTGGCTTTTTTATGGTAAGGGTGAACATTGCGAGGTCGCGCGACCGCTACGGATTAAAATCCATAGCTAAAAAACAACGTCCTATAAATGGACTTCGCTGTCGTGAATCGTGGTTTTAAACCCATTCATAGGGTGGTGATTTTTAGCCCCGAATTTATTCGAGGGCGGCTGACGGGCTAGCACCCTTGTCCCAAACTTAGTAGCTAGTCCCATTTGAGCGCAATCATTAAAACCTTACCTTTGTGAAGAGGTCGGAGTTGAGGGTTTATGACGCTATATCAAAGCGGAAAAATACATCGGTTTTTCCCTACCAGAACCTCCGATATGTTCGCTTGTCTGAACTGATTGACAATTCAATCGGAGTGAACTGTCGGTTTCGGCGGTTAAGAAATTACCAGCGAGAATGGTAGGGGGCATCTGTGTATGCCCCCGTTTTATCATTTTAGGAATATTTACCTTTACCCATCATCCCGCTTGACTTCAAACGTGCCGCCGCCCAAATTTGATTGCAACAACAGGCTAAACACATCATCCGCGCGCCCTTCAATGCGGGCAAAAATCTGTTCAGCCCGCGTCGGAGCTGGGTCAGGGCTTGAATGTCCGGTGCGACTATTGCGCCGCAGTGGGAATAACTTTGCTAAACGCGCGGCATCTTCCGCAATTGCTTCGGGTGAATCACCTTGCAACCGGTCCGCGAGGGCTTGCGGTAAGCCATGCTCGGCCAAGGCGCTAGCCTGCCATTGTTTCAAACTGGCTTGCTGGGCAGTTTCTTCGGCCTCGGTGACACGTTGCGTTAACGACTCAACTTCAGCTTGCAAGGATTCGAGTTCGGCACGAGCGGAATTGCGTTCAACGCGATAACGGGCGGCTTGGGCATTGGCTTTTTGCAAACGTTGGGCTACATCCGGTGCATCATCATCGCTAACCGGAACATTTTCCGACGGTGCATCAATCGCGCTAGCGGGTGTATTTTCCGAATCTTCAACTGAGGCGGAAATAGAACGGGGTTCATCTGACATAGGAATCTCCTTATATCTACGGTGAATTTTGGCAAAGCAAGGGCCTGCAGACCCTTGTTAAAGATATAATCTAGAGTTGACCAGACGCGGTAACCTCCAAATAGGCATTAACAAGGCGGCTTTAGCCCCTTGTCCTAGGAGCAACTCAGCAAGTATCCAATTCTGAAATCAAGACAAAACCAAAATTCACGCTATGCTAACTTGGGTGAGGAAACTTACGGAGGCTTTTATCAATTAAGGTAATTTGCAAACATACCTAATAAAATTAATGGCGTTTTAACTTACTCAAACAATATTTTAATTGCATTCAATTTCCAACTCATGATAGGCTTTAGATAGATTGTGAGATGAGGAATGGAAAATGACAACCGAACAACAATGGCTTGAAGACAATATCTACCATACCAAATGGGAATCACCCCTATTTGCGCAGGACCTAAAACAATGTTTTGAAGGTATTGTAGAAGCCCTCTCTGACCATGAAGATTTAGTGCATGTGCTATTTGATGTACAACGCGCGGGCAGTATCCCCATGAATGCACCCTATTTGGCGTTACATTCCGGCTTTATGAAGCTGGACAATCTTGGCCATGTCGCCGTCGTCGGTATGGATCGGCGTGCCCAGGTTTTGGCGGATATCGTAGTTAAGGTCGTCCGCAAGGAAATTGTCTTCTTTTCGACCTATGATGAAGCATTAGGCTATTTGAAGATCAAGGCGAGACCATAGTCTGAAGCAGATCAAGTCAACTGAAACTATGTACAAAACAAGGGAATCTATCCCTTGTTTTTGTTTTATGAGATCAAGACTATCTGACTTTAACTTGGGGTAAG
>JBNLCD010000447.1:0-5106 GCA_050303635.1 Anaerolineae bacterium | reverse complement strand
CTTGTGGTGAGGCTGGATGGAACAAGAAAATATTGTATGCAGACCAACACAATCCCATTGAAGGTTTGTGTGTTTCTTTGTGATTGTGATTCTGTATGTCGCTCTTTCTTTTCTTTGGCGATTTGCTATCTGACAAACAACCTGAAATTAAGCCAGCGACTACGACAGTTCACTAATAACAGGATGTTCCCAAAGCCATCTGTGTGAGATAATCTAGGAACAGATGGTCTTATGCTTGAATTTTGGTGAAGGATTAGCCCATGGAACATTTACCTAAGCACCCCGATTTTGAGGATGCGCATCCGCAGGAGATTTTGCGCTGGGCACTCGATCTTTTTGGGCGTGGGTTGGTTGTTGTATCAAGTTTTCAACCTACGGGTATTGTGACCTTACACATGTTAAGCCAATTAACCGATAAAATGCCGCCCGTACTCACCCTCGATACTGAATTACTATTTCCGGAAACATACGACACCATGGAGCGCATTGAGGATTTTTTTAATATCTATCTGGTGCAAGTTACACCCGCCTTGGAATTAACTGAACAAGCGAAAATCTACGGGGAAAAGCTCTGGGAAACTGACCCCGACACCTGCTGTCATTGGCGCAAAGTCGTTCCGCTTAAAGGGGCCTTGGCTGTTTATGATGCATGGACGACTGGACTTCGCCGCGATCAATCGCCGTCGCGGGCCAATACACCCATTGTCAGTTGGGATGCACGCACGGATACGGTCAAAATAGCGCCATTTGCTACATGGACAGAGGAAATGATCTGGACATATATCCACGCCTATAAGTTGCCCTATAACCCGTTACATGATCAAAACTATCCCAGTATTGGCTGTAAAACATGCACAAATCCGGTCAGCGCGGGTGAGGACGTCCGCGCGGGGCGGTGGGCCAAACATAATAAGACCGAATGCGGGATTCATCTCCCGCCCGCTAAAAATTAAGCGCGGCTTAGGTATATTTTTCCATCCCGGCTTCAAAAGCTTCTAGATCATCATTGTCATAACCATGTAAGGCTTCAAATAAGGCAAACGTCCCTAGATAGAAATTCATACGATGCTGAATCTCGCCAAAATAAGCGTCATCGTTCACCACCAATTTGACAAATTCTTCCCCATACCCGGATTGTAAGCCTGCATAATCAATCGCTGGATCACCCAACGCGGCGTCGCCAAAATCAATAATACCCGTAATGGTCGGTATAGACTTATCGTGCAAGATATTCACGGTACCAAAATCGCCGTGTCGTAAAGCCGGGGTATAGGCATAATCTTTGATATTTTTGAAATAAGCCTCGAAGTGTTCTTGCAATTCACGCGTTGCATCGGAGCGCATAAATTGGAAAAGTTTATTCTGAATTTGGGCGTAAAAATCCTGCCAAAATTCAAGTTTATCGTCAATTTCAAGCGGCGGGAGATCCGTTGAGGGGATTTGGTGCAACGTCCGCAGAAAATCACCGATTTGATGCGCATAATGTTGGCGGCCCGCATCATCTAAATTAGGCATATCTTCACGCCACAACGGTTCGCCTTGAATGAGTTGATAACCAATCCACGCTTGCCCTGCTTCAGTCCCCAGTTGAATATATTCTGGTTGAGGAATGGGTAAAGGTAACTTGTTGGCGAGGGCTTGTAAGACTTTTACTTCACCCGCTAAGCGACGAATGCCTTCTGCATAACGGGGAAAACGAAAAATCAGATTATCATTGACGATGAGAATATCACTGTTCTGGCCAAGCGTATTGAGTTGAGCAGATTGAATGGTGAGTTCAGGATAAGCTTGTTCGAGTTGAGCTTGATAGGCTTGTGGATTACTCATCTAAACTTCCAACAATTCATGAATGCGAGTCACGAGGGCGGGGAAATCGAGCGGCTTGGTGAAGTGGGCTGAAAAATCAGCTAAATTGGTATCTTGATTGACCTGCCCAGAATGAAAAGCCGTAATCGCAATGACGGGCACTTTAGCAAAACTGGGTTTCTTGCGAATCGCATCTAAAATAGCCCAGCCGTGCATGGTCGGCATTGCTAAATCAGTAATCACAACATCCGGTTGAATTTGATCGAGCGTGTACATGGCTTCAATGCCATCTTGGGCCTCAATCACTTCAAAATTATTAATGCGTAGGACTTGGGCAATAACCGCTCGCATTTCGGCTTCATCTTCAATCAAGAGAATTTTGGGATGTCGCATTTTATCAACTTTCTGGCTGGGTACAAACGTGTTTTAGGTTAATTATTACTCAGCAAATGAACAAGCTCGTTTAGTGTGAGTTTTGGATATGCAAGGGTCTGAAAACCCTTCTTAAAGGCATAACTTCAGGTTGAAGTCGCTCGGTTACTCAAAATTTAGTCATAACAAGGCGGCTTATGTGGTTTGATAAAATAATCGAAATCGATGGTCACGGACGGGATATATGCTGTCCGTCTGCATCGATATCCCATTAATTTTTCAAAGATCATTAGCCCCATTCTTGAGCGTAATTCCGCAATTATCCGATTCTGTGCATAAGACTAAACCAAAACTCATGTTCGTTTATTTAAATTTACATTTTTTTTAAATACAGGGCAAACCCAATTGCGTTCAGATTTTCAATTGCGCTTGTGTGATACCCCTAACTTGGCTTAGCACTAGTCATATAGTATAAGTCGGCGTATTGGTACAAAAGGGGTATTTTGCAGGTAATACTGCATTTTCCGCAAGTGGGAATAAGCTATTTGGGCAATTCAGTTAAATAGGGCAATTTCGTTTGCAATATTCGCTTAAAGGCTAGATTAGTTGTGGCTACCACTCAGGCAATGGTTTCGTTTTATTGCGAGAATATCTAGAGCAGTTCAGTGATGGATCAATGTTAAGAAAATCAAATCACATACAAGATTAAAGCGCTTAAATACATAAAAATGCGCAAACCGGTGAAGTGTTTGCGCAAATATTTTCGCTATTTAACCCGTAAATGTCCCCAACGATTATCCAATGTTTCAATAAACGATAAGTGAACTTTGTCTAGTTGTCGCGACTTAAGCTGAATCAAAATGGGGGTTGTATTCAACGGGGGCATATCTTCAATATCAAGCATTACCAATTCACCTTGCTCAATCGAATGCTTAATATAACTCTCTGGTAAAAATGTTAGACCTTCATTGAGCATGACCAGTCGGCGGGCCATCACCATTGGCACTGAAATCACCGCACCACCACTGCCTAACCGTGCATTTTCGACAGCCTCATCAATAAATGAAGTCATGCGCGGAAACATAGAGACCCGAAAAATCGTGTGCCGATAAATATCTTCCATGCACAGCGGCTTATCAGTATATTGGGCGAGCGGATGGTCGACGCCCACTACGGCGCGAATATTATCTTTATAACGGGCAATTTCTTGAATATTTTGGTCAAAGACAGGCGCGTTAACTAACCCAAGCGTAATAACATTATCATGCAATAAATCTAATATCGTTGTTTTATTACGTTCACGTATCAAAATATCAATGGCGGGGTGTGCTTCGCGAAAATCTGCCAGAACATCAATCAGTAAACCCAATAGGAAAGGCGTGGGTGCGGCAACCTTCACTTGCCCCTGTTTGCCTTCATGATAGGCGCGCACATCCTGATGACTTTCATCGATGACAGCCAAAATCCGTTCAGCATAAGGCAAAAATCGTTCACCGAGGGGCGTTAAATGCAAACGCCGCCCGCGTCTTTCAAAAAGTTTTCCACCCAGCTCGGCTTCCAATAAAGCAATACGAGTACTAACAGCAGGCTGGGTTAGGCCTAAGGCATCAGCGGCACGGGTAAAATTTCCATCACGGACGACACGTTCAAAGGCCTCTAGGTGGCTCAATTCCATAAAATCACTCAAGCAATCTAACGTTTTTATAACTAAACTAATATTTAATTATAGTTTGAAAAATCGTATTAAGCGAATAAAAATTTTTTTGGTTTTACGTGTTGAATCGTGTCCTAGTAAATTGTAGTAAAAATATTAAAAAAATAGAATAAATCAATCTTATCCGCTAATCATGCGGTGGTGATAAAATTGTGACTGATGCTGTTATTGATTTGGCGGACGAGATGTATGCCGTCACTACATAAATCTATACGTGACCTTTGGATAAGCAAGGGCTTGAAGACTCTTGTTAAAGGCACAACCTAAGGTTGAACGAGTCCGGAAGCCCCCAAAGTGAGTGATAACAAGGTGGCTTTAGCCCCTTGTCTGAGCAGGATATCCGCGTCGGCGCTCAAAACAAAACCAAAACTCACGTTACTTAATAACAGGCCTATTTAGCTCAATCCCCAAAAACTTATTTAGGTTAGAAGTTGGCGATAGATTGCCACAGTTTGCGCGGCGACTTGATTTTGGGTGAAATGATGCAGGACCCGTTCGCGGCCCGCTAGCATTAAATTGTGGCGATAATCAGTGTCACTAATCACCTTGTCTAACGCCGCTTGCAACCCGGCTAGATCATCCTCAGGGAAAACTAGTCCGGCTTCGCCAATCACATCAGGAATCGCGCCACTGTCGGAGCCAATCACAACCGCCCCACTCGCCATTGCTTCAATAATGACCCGTCCATATTGTTCTTTCCAATTGGCTTGCGTGCGCGACGGAATCACAAGAATATCTAAGGTCTTAAAATAATCAGGCATTTCTACCGAAGGCACGAGGCCTTTAAAATTAACTTTGTCAGCAATGCCTAATTTCTGAGCGAGACCTTGGAGTTCAGCTTGCAGGGGGCCGCCCCCAATAATATTAAATTGCCAATTTGGGTTCGGAAGATTCGCTAGTGCGCGCAGAATAAGGTCAATGCCTTTTTCAGGGACGAGCCGTCCCGCATAACCGACTTGGACGGGAGCGCTATCCGGTTTAGGGGTTTCTGGCGGGACAAAAAGTTCATGATCAACACCAAATTGCGGAATCACGGCTAATTCGCCGGTATAGCCCTTGGCACGCCAAACATCGGCCGCGCTTTGGGTGCCCATCAGCGCAAAATCGCTGTGTTTGAGTACATATTTTTCTAGCCAACTGAACGGCGGTGGATAGTGGCGCTCAATATTTTGCCATGAGAAAAATAGCGTGGGGATAGCGGCCTTTTGCGCAGT
>JBNLCD010000446.1:0-5113 GCA_050303635.1 Anaerolineae bacterium | reverse complement strand
GTTAAATGTCTTAAATAGTAGGTTGTATATTTTTTTTCTTATTTTAAGACGACCGGTCATATTATATTTTAGTGCACTGAATATTTCTCAATCGATCAGATCCCAATGGAGGGACCAGGATGAACCAAGTTCAAGTCAATACGTTACGTCAGCAATTAGGACTTATGCACAAAGTTTTGGAAGACACCATTGCAGGGCTAACAGATTCGCAAGCACACTGGCAACCAGCTGGACAAGCACACTCCATCGCCGCAAATTATGCGCATGTTGTTGTACAAGAAGATGTGATTATCAATGTATTGCTCAAACGCAGAAAACCATTTTTTGCCATAGAATTCGCGGGACAAACCAGCCTCAGTGAAATTCCGCCATTACCTGACACCCAACTGGTGAATTGGCACGCGTGGGGCGAAAAACTTACGTTAGATTTGAAGGCGATAAATAGTTATAGCCAAGCTGTGTATGATAATACCGATGCGTATCTGGCTGATATTGACGATACTGAGTTAAGCAACACCATTGATACCGTTTTTCTTGGCGAAATGACTAAATTTGAACTGATCAACTTAGCCTTACTGGCCAATTGTGGCTGGCATACAGGTGAAATATCGGCAATTAAAGGTCTGCAAAGTTTGACGGGGTATCCGTTCTAAATTTTTGAATTACTCTGTCCAAAGCTTAGAATGTCCGGGAAACTCAAGATTTCCTCGTAAGATTTACCACTCCAGGACGGGAGCGATGCTGTCCCTGTAGCATATAGGGACAGCATACATGCTCTCGACATTTTTGATCTGGCGCACTTTCACGATTAACTTCTCCATACTTTAAACATAGTTTCATTTAACTAACTTGCAATAAACAATATTAAAACTGCTAAATCTTAATGAATCATGTCGATTAAGCGCATATATTGGGCGCTTATTTGATATTTGGAATATAATTTCAAATGTAGGAAGATTGTGGAGACAACAACATTCTTAGTCTAGACAAGGTGATTGTCTATCCCATGCGAATATAAACGCTAAACGAGCTTAAAGGGCATAATATAATGCGACGTTGGCTATATTTAGGGTTAATTGCATGCCTTGGGTTAACGAGCTTATTTGTCATTGATAGATATTATCGCGACCAAAATACCCAAGAAAACAATAAACAACTGTCAACAAGCACAGCTAATACTCAACGCGAACTAGAAAATGCAATAGAAATTCGTCTGGTTGCAGTCCACGATTTACAAGCATTTATGTTGGCCACAGATGAACTCCCCGATTTTACAACATTTGATCGATTTGCGGCTCAACTTCTAGCCCACTATCCTGTTGTGCGCACCGTCCAATATATCAGTCCTGATTTGATCATTGAGCATACCTATCCTCTTGAGGGCAATGAAGATGCTATCGGGATAAATTTAGGTCAGCATTCCACAACCCCGGTTGCACTTAAAGCCATTGAAGAACGTCGCTTGGTTGTAACTGACCCGCTAATTATTGCGCAGGGCACATGGGCTATTGTGGCCCGAATTGCGCTCTATCATGACGATGAATTGGTTGGCTTGGTAGCGGGTGTCTTTGATATAGAAACTATTCTGGGCGATGTCTCGCACGATATTGACGATCAATTTGTCATCTGCTTAGAAGATGGCGCAGGGAATATATTCTGGGGAACCAATGATATTAAAGGCAACAAGCAATCTGCCACGATAAATATTGCCGATAAGCAATGGAATTTGACAATCGGCTGGAAAAATACGCCACCCGAACCCAATCGTCTGACATTGGGTCTTATTTGGCTAGGCGGTTTGCCTTTTTTGTTCACGGTGCTCTTCCTCACCAATTCAGCCATGACCCATTATGACTGGCTAAATCGGAGTGTTGAAGAAAAAACACAAGCACTTGAAATACAAAACAAGATCCTCGAAAAAGAAATTGCTGAGCGTAAACTTGTTGAACAAGAATTGCGGTTATCCCATGAGATCTTAAGATATTTACCTAGTGGGGTGATTATGACCGATATGAACGGCATTATTCAGCGATGGATGGGGCATGCCAAAGAAATATTTGGTTATACGGCGGAGGAAGCCATTGGGCAATCGGTCAATATTGTGCGTTTACCCGAATTTCAGGATGAATTTACCCAAAAAATCATTCAAACAGTCCGTGCAGAAGGCCTTTTTGTATCTGAAATGCCTTATGTTCGCAAAGACGGAAGTCATGTGGATGTTGAGGTAACTATTTCAGCGCTCTATGATACTGAGAATAATATAGTAGCCCTTATTGGCATAAATCAAGATATTAGTGAACGGCGACAAGCTGAGCAACTCCGCAACGAACGTACTCATTTAGAACTTCAACTCGAAAAGGAAAAAGACCTTACCCAATTTAGGGCACAATTGATTTCGATTATCTCCCATGAATTCCGAACCCCATTAACCGTCATTCAAAACTCCTCAACGCTATTAGTGGATTATGAAGATCGACTCTCTCCCCAAAAGCGTCATGAACGAATTCGGAGCATTATGGATCAAGTCGAGCGTCTTGCTAAAATGCTGGATGATATTGATATTTTACTAAAATCTCAGCGCGGCTTTCTGCAATATGATCCAAAATTAACTAATATTGTGGAGTTTGGCACAGAACTGCACACAGAACTAAAGCATATCATGCATGACAATCATGAGTTTATCTTTAATCATGTGGGGCGCTTCCCGTTGGTATCTATTGATCGAGAACTTCTACGCCATGCGCTTATTAATCTGGTCTCAAATTCCGTCAAATACTCTGAAGATGGCGGACAAATCAGTTTGGAATTTATTTGTGAAAACGATATGATGACGATTAATGTCCGTGATCAGGGCATTGGTATTCCACCGGAAGACGCTGATAATCTATTTGAACCCTTTCAGCGAGCACATAATGTTGGCAATATTCGTGGGACCGGTCTTGGGCTATCGTTGGTCAAAGATATTGTTGAACTACACGGTGGTAAAATAGATTTTGAGAGCAAACTAGGTGTTGGAACGGTTTTCATTATCAAAATTCCACTTAAACATATGCACCCTGTCCCCGTTAAACCTGTCGATATTGATGATCTCTAAAGACGTTTCTTGGCTCTAGATGAGCATTAATCTAAATTTCTACTAATCTAATCATTTTAGTTATTTCGTGATAATGTAGGTTATCAGGAATCTAGTGGGATAGATTCCTGATAACTTGTCGATAATCGGGCTTATCGGGAATTTGTGTGAACGGATAAATTCCATGCAACAATTCGGATAGAGGTGGCCCGTTGATTACTTTATGCTAGAGGTACCAAACCATAAGGAGTTCACCGCATGCATAAAGTAATCAATCCAAAAATTCTATATTTCGGAACCCCTGTTGTACTGGTCAGCACATTGAATGAAGACGAGACGCCTAATCTTGCACCCATATCGTCAGCTTGGTGGCTTGTAAAATCGTGCGTAATTGGAATGAGTAAACGCTCAAAAACAGTCCGCAATTTGCAACGGACGGGCGAATGTGTCTTGAACTTACCCTCACCCGATTTAGTAGATGCGGTAGATCGCTTGGCCTTAACCACCGGGCAAAATCCAGTACCCAACTATAAAGAGATCATGGGCTATCGTTACGAACCAGCAAAATTTGAAATTGCTGAAGTAACTTCTCAGGAATCTGATCTTGTCGCGCCACCGCGCGTGAAAGAATGCCGAGTTCAGTTGGAAGCTAGGGTTGAGAATATTTATGATATTGGTCAACCAGAATATCAGATTGCCGCGATTGAATTGAGTATTTTGCGTGTGCACGTTGAGGAATCGATTTTGATGGATGGCCATAATAATTATATCGACCCTCAGATTTGGCAACCTATTATCATGAACTTCTGTGAATTCTATGGTCTCAGTCCTCAAATTCACCCATCTCGCTTAGCAAGTGCTTATGCACCGCCGGAAAGAGCATTGTGAGGCACGGATAAATCCTAAAATTCCATGCAACAAATCGGATATCTCTGCAACTCGCAATAGGGTATCCTATAGATAAATAGGAGGAACCCATGCAAATGTTGGATGTACAGTTTTCTGATTTAACGCAAGCCGATTGTCTCGAAGCGATGTTAGCGGGCGATCAACGCTATGATGGCATATTCATTACAGCGGTCTTGACGACAGGTATTTATTGTCGCCCATCTTGTTCGGCGCGCAAACCTAAACCAGAAAATGTCACATTTTATCCCGACTGTCGCACCGCTGAGTCGAATGGCTTTCGGGCTTGTAAACGGTGTCAGCCTAAGCAACGGGTTTACGAAGTTGAAATTGTCGAAACCATGTGTGGATTAATTGACCAACATCATGAAGAAAATCCTTCTATCAAATGGTTAGCAGATGAAGTCGGGCTTAGCACATCGCAATTACATCGTATTTTCAAACGTATTTTGGGGATAACGGCTAAACAATATATGGATACACAACGTCTGGAAAATTTCACACAACAGCTCAAAGATGGTGTCAGCATCGCCGAAGCTGGATATCAAGCTGGCTATGGATCAAGCAGTCGCATCTATGAGAATGTACCGAAGCAAATCGGTATGACTCCGGCTGAATATCAACAAGGTGGCCCCGGCTTGCAAATTTGGTATACGATTACAAATAGTCCGTTAGGCCGGATGTTGGTGGCGACCACTGAACGCGGCGTTTGCGGAATTAGCTTGAGTGATCATGATGAAGTGTTGATTGATTTCATCGAGCAAGAATATCCTAAAGCTAATCTGGTTTATGATGACACTGAGTTAAGCGACGCGGTGGAAGAGATTCTGGCCCATTTAGCAGGCCAACGTCCACATTTGGATTTACCAATTGATATCCAAGTCACTGCCTTTCAGCGCTTAGTGCTCGATGCTTTACAAGATATTCCGTATGGAGAGACGCGCTCATACAGTGATATTGCCGAAGCCATTGGCAAGCCATCCAGTGTACGAGCCGTCGCCAATGCCTGCGGAGCAAATCCCGTGCCGTTGATCATTCCCTGTCATCGGGTAACTCGTAAAAACGGTGTCAGTGGTGGCTATCGTTGGGGTGCGGAACGCAAAGAAGCCTTGCTCCATATGGAACAGGAATATA
>JBNLCD010000445.1:0-5117 GCA_050303635.1 Anaerolineae bacterium | reverse complement strand
TCCCAAGGCGATGGTGGTGCAAGTTTAACAGGTGTACCCCAATTTATTTTAGAACGTGCGCAAGAAATGCAACTTACCAAGGGAACGGGTTATACCAGCCCGGCTGGCACGCCCGAATATAAAAAGAGTGTCGCTGAATCTTATTGGCAAATTGATTCCGGAACAGGCTGGGGCCCCGCGAATGTAGTTTCTGCCCAAGGTGGACGGGATGCACTGGTCAAAGCTTTCCAAGCCATGATTCGGTTGGGACATGGCCGGGTTGGCGACGCCTTGATTGTCTCCGCTGTACCTTGGATTAGCTATAACTGGGGTCCATATGCGGTCGGTCTCAATGTTCTGCGCGCACCCGGTAATGAAGATGATGGTTGGGCTTATACTGAAGAAAGTTTGACCGAAGCTGTTGAATTTGCCGCTAAGCGTGGGCAAAAAGTAGCCGGGATTGTCATTACCTCACCGGACAATCCAACAGGCCGGACGATGACACTCGAAAACCAGATTAAACTGGCCAAGAAAGCGCTTGAGCTTGGTGTCTACTATGTTCTATTTGACTGGATTTATCACTGGGTATCTGAAGATCCGCCGCACAATGTAAATGATGTACTTTTGCAATTTACCCCCGAAGAACGTAAGCGCTTGATGTTCCTCGATGGGATTACCAAATCACTCGGTGGTTCCAATATTCGGAATTGCCATCTTTTGGCGGATGAAGCTGTATGCAAATTTATTACTAGCTTGTCCTCCCACGGCGTCATTGTCAGCTACTACAGTGAAGCTGTTGCCACCGCCGCTTACGAACATGGTTTTGCGGATGTCGCGAAAGTGATTAATGTCTCCACCAATGCGAGCCGTCGTATTATCAAAGAAAAGACCGCCGAAAAAGATATTAAGACCATCATCGGCAACGGCTATTATGCATTTATGCACGTCGGTGAATGGATGAAAGCGAGCGGCATCGAATCGAGTGAAACACTTGGTTTTGAACTCGCTGAAAAATTCGGTGTTGCTGTCGTGCCGGGTGTATTCTTCTCACCGGCAGGCAACGAATGGATTCGTTTCTCTTATGCCACGCCACCCGAAATTACCGCACCAACCATTGACCGTCTCTATGAAGGTTTAGAGGCTCTTGCCGGTCGGTAGTTGTCTGCGTAATTGATCTATGTCTAAAAGGCTCCCCTAAATCCATAGGGGAGTTTTTTTATGCACTTGTTGGGGTCAAATTCTGTATAGTTTGCTGTGAAATTCTAGTCACCTTGTTTGCGCAAGCAGTCAGGCGTAATTTCCGCCACGGAGCGGCAACCCGCTAGGCGCATGGTCAATTCAAAATCGGCTTTGAAATTACGGATAACTTCTTTGACGCCAGGATAACCGCCTGCCGCCAAACCGTAGACATAGGGCCGCCCTAAACACACTGCATCAGCCCCCAGTGCCAGTGCTTTAAACATATCTGCGCCTGAGCGAATACCACTATCTATCAAAACAGGGATTTCCCCATTCACTGCTTCTACGATTCCCGGCAGGGCACTAAAACTGGCAATCGCGCCATCCACCTGCCGTCCACCGTGATTCGAGACAATAATCCCATCCATCCCGACTTCCAATGCTTTAAGCGCATCGTCGGGATGCAAAATTCCTTTAAGCAAAATCGGTAGGCTGGTTAACGCGCGTAAAAAGGACAAATCCTCCCACGTCAAAGAAGACCGTGAATAGACGGCGATAAATTTGCGGACAGCTTTCATCGCTTCACCGGAAGTCAAATTCGTCAGCGGATTTCCCGGATAGGTTGAAATGATATTCCACAAGGATTGAATAGCCTGCAAACTCGGCTTCGGTTTGGCATTATCCTCACTCACGTCATCAATTTCCGCTAGGGCTTTTTTGAAGGCCGGATCACTTGTGTACTGCGCAATACCTTTACCCTGCAAAAATGGAAGTTGCGCATAATCTAAATCACGGATACGCCAGCCGGGCAATGTGGTGTCGAGCGTCAAAACAATGGCCGTATAGCCTGCTTTTTCGGCGCGCTCAACCATACTCACGACCAAATCATCCATCGTACTCCAATAGAGTTGGAACCAGCGCGGACTATCCCCCATCACTTGTGCAATATCTTCCATCGGCACCGATGCTTGACCCGATACAATAAATGGAATATTTTCTTCAGCGGCGGCACGTCCTACCGCTTTATCAGCTTGTGGATGCGCAATTTCCAGCACACCAATCGGGGCCAGCAAAAAGGGGCTACTCATTTTCGTGCCCAAAACTTCAACTGATGTATCCGCTTCAGACACATCGTTCAGCATACGCGGCACAATTCGCTGACGACGAAAGGCCTCTTGGTTTTCGCGCACAGTATCTTCAAGCCCAGCCCCGCTTGCCACATACGCATAGGCGGCGGGTGCCATTTTCTGCTTGGCGACTGCCTCTAATTTCTCTACAGAGACAGGCACAGTGGGCTTATGACCACCCAGGCCGGGAATATAAATCTCACGTTGACGTTTTCGAGAAAAATTATTTTCGGTCATTAGTTAACTCACAAAAGTCTAATTCATAAAATTAAAGACTATCCCTGACTGATAGTACATCTTACCGTTTGAGAGTTTAACCACTTTAAACCTGACCAGCAACTTCATGAAATAAAAAAACGGAAGTTACCCTCCGTTTCTTATGAATATAGAACCGCCCAAACTAAAATTACATTTATGCTAATGAACTCAAAGCGAAGCCACATAGCATGGCTACAAGGGCCTGTATAAACGAAGACATCACAAAAGATTCTATCCCACGCAATTCTTTATTAAGCCGATTGGTGCGATCAACCGTATTTTCACCAATGGACATGCCATATTGATATTGAAAACTACGTGTCGACTTCACACCTCCAAATAAGCTAACCACTGAAAAAGCCAAATTCGCGCCGCCAATAAGTGCCCAATAATAACCAATCGTGGCGAAATTAAACCGCCCAAAAATTAAACTACCCAATATAGCCAGCCCCAACAACATAGCTTGATAACGCAGAATACGTTGCCCGATAAAGACTGTATAAATGCGCAAAGTAGCCACCATTATTCTCCCTTAATATTTGTTCATAAATCTCCCTAAATTGGAATTACTTCAATCTTAGCATGATTTTTCATTTCATGATTTCAATCCCCCAATTTTTGAGGGGTTGGATCAAGTGATCTTGACTTTGCACCAATTTGATAGAAATACACGGCAAACTTATCAGCTATTTAGGCTACGTTTTAAGTTTGCTACAATCTCAGACAATGTTTTGACTCATGACAGGGTATAATGCTTAAAAATTTTATCGTGAAGGAAGTTTCTTTTGGAAGAAAAATTAAGAGCAATTGATGAAGCCCTCGAAAATGATGATTTGCGCAAAGCCGAAACACTCATTGGACGCTTGCTAAAAACACCGTTGGCCGACGATGAACAAGCCCAAGCTTTGTTGCGGCGGGCCCGAACCCGTTTTTTGCGCCAATACAGTGAAGATGCTCTCGCTGACATCGAAACTGCCACCGATTTATATCCGGCTGTCCATGAATTGCCTTATACCAAAAATCTTCTCGGTGATATTTATTTTGCCCGGTTCATGCTGGCTGAAGTGGGGTTTGCGGATCGAACCGATACTGACCGCGCGCTTGATTACTATTCAAGTATTCTCAGCCTCAATCCGCATTATCGCCAACGCGGTTGGGTCCATTATCAACGTGGCTGTATTTACTTGACAGAACATCGTATTGCCGAAGCGACGGGCGATTTTCTCGCAGGTCTAAAACGCGATAATATTCCGGTTTTTCTGCATTCGTTCTGTTATGAGCGCTTAGGCTTTATTGCGCTTGATCAGCGTGAGCCTGAACGTGCCCTCGATTATCTAGCTAAAGCTGTTGAAACCTATCCCACCGGAAAAAACGCCGCCCATCTCGTCCAAATTCATATGCTTCAAAGCCAAGCTTGGCAATCTCAACAAAAATATAAAAAAGCGCTTGAAGCCGCTACTAATGCTTTGAATTTCTTGGATACGGCCGCTCCCAATTATCGTGAGGCCTTTTTGGAAGCACATTTAGCTATTGGTGAAATTATGGCAAAGATGGACGGACGTGAAGCTGAAGCCACTGAGCATTTACTCCAATTTTTGGAAAATAGCAAACGGCCCCTTGGGGTGGATGTCACATGGAGCCGCGTTTATGAAACCTTGGGTGATTTGTCGCTCCGTATGAATCGAAATGAGCAAGCTATTGAAGCGTTTTATGCCGCTCTTGACTTTAACCCCCTGCATCCAATGGAAGTGAATGTGCGTTACAAAATAGCGCGTTCATACTATCGCCAACGGGCTTATGAAAAAGCAATTTCAGCTATCTCTGATATGGTCCAAACTGCCGAAGCTGAAAATAATTCAATTACCGATTATCGTGTTTACTATGTGCTAGCCAATGCCTATTTTGCCTTGGAAAATTACAAGCAAGCTGAACTAGCCTATCGTCATGCCTTGGATTTAGCACCGTCAAACGCGGATGAGCTATCGAAAATCCAGAAATACCTGAATTATTCGAATGAGTTAGCTACGAGTAGCTGAAATCCGAAACGAAGAACGATAACAAATTTTTGAGCAATTTTCTTTCAAATTGCAAACAATTTTAAGTAATGTGGACTGCTCTACAAAAGAAATTTTCGTTATTGTTTAATTTTTCACAAAAAAGTTCAATAATTCACAAATTTGACAACCGAATTTTATTAGGTTATTTTACTCGTAAGTTGTTATTCAATAACTTTGTTGAATGGTTGAGTACTGATGGATAATGAGACCCGCCAAGAACTGAAACATCAAATCTATGAGCAATTTGCACGAATGGGCAAAGCATTTAGCAATCCGCGTCGTTTAGAAATTATTGATTTATTGAGCCAGTCTGCCCATACCGTAGAGGACTTAGCCGAAAAAACAGAGATGTCTATCGCCAGTGTCTCTCAACACCTGCAAGTTCTGAAACGAGCCCATTTGGTGACTTACAAGCGTGAAGGTACCTATATGCGCTACCGGTTAGTTGATGATGATGTCTTTTCCGCGTGGAAAGTTCTCCGCGATCTTGCTCAGCAACGTATCTTAGATATAGAAA
>JBNLCD010000444.1:0-5126 GCA_050303635.1 Anaerolineae bacterium | reverse complement strand
GACTGAGTTGATCTTATGACAAGGGGCTAAAGCCGCCTTGTTATGACTTATTTTGGGATTACTGAGCCCGCTCAACCCTAGATTATGCTGTTAACAAGAGTCTTCAGGCCCTTGCTTGAGTTATTAAAGCAAAACACCCTCTGGCGTAGGCCGAAGGGGTAGTTATTAAAAAAATAACGGCGACGGAATTTCCGTCGCCGTCTTTATTATCACAAAGCAGTAGAGCTGAATTAGCCAGCGATTTCTTTAAGGGCGGTCAAGGCACCATCGAAATCAACTTCTGCGGCAAATTCAGAATTATATTGAGCATAGGCGACTTGATTGTTTGCATCCACGATAAAAACAGAGCGTTGATTTAAACGAGCAATCAAATCATGCACGCCGTAATCATCTGAAAAACTCATGTCCATATGGGTCGATAAGGTGATGACATCTTCCAAGCCGGAATTGCCACACCAATTACGTTGGGTAAAAGGTAAGTCAGCACTCACGGTGAGAACGACTACATTGTCTATATTGCCAGCTTCTTCATTAAAGCGACGGGTTTGCGCATCACAAATGCCTGTTTCGAGTGAAGGGACTACATTTAGAAGTTTGATTTTGCCTTCATAATCAGCCAAAGTTTTTACACTGAAATCATTAGCTACCAATTTAAAATCTGGTGCGGCATCCCCAACGTTAAGTTTTGAACCACGGACATCACGGGGATTACCTTTGAGCGTATAAGCGCCTTCACGAGTTTCGTATGACATGCAGAAGTTGTCCTTCCCAACTAATTTTTTGAATATCCGCTGAAATTATAGGCGTTTTCACCAAAAAACAATAGTAGAATTTCATAATAATTCCACCAATTTGCGTTACACTATGGATGTTTTCGAGTCAGGAAAGGATAAGCATCCCCATGCGCCAAAATTATATTACTACTACACGCGGTATCCGCCGTGATGCACCGCCTATGCGACTTTATGAAAAAGCCAAACGACTTGGTATTTGGAATCCCAGTGATATTGATTTCACCCAAGATAAAGAAGATTGGCAGAAATTATCAGATCGTGAGCGTGATATTCTGTTGCGTTTAACCGCACTTTTCCAAGCAGGTGAAGAAGCTGTGACACTTGATTTATTACCGCTCATTATGGTGATTGCGCAAGAAGGTCGGCTTGAAGAAGAGATGTATCTCACCACCTTTTTATTTGAAGAAGCCAAGCATACTGATTTTTTCCGGCGGTTTATTGATGAAGTCGCTCAAACTGACGATGATTTGAGTCATTATCATTCTCCCAATTATCATCTGGTCTTTTCCCAGGCTTTGCCGCAAGCACTCAACGCTTTACAGACGGATTCCTCACCACTCGCGCAAGCCAAGGCTTCCGCAACGTATAATATGGTGGTCGAAGGGATTTTGGCCGAAACAGGCTATCATGCGTATGAAACTGTTTTAGGGGCCCACAATATTTTACCGGGTCAACGTGAAGGCATTCGCTTGCTCAAACAAGATGAAGCGCGCCATATTGCCTATGGTGTGTACTTACTTTCGCGTTTAATGGCCGAAGACGAATCGCTCTGGGAAACCGTTGAGGAAACCATGAATATGCTTCTCATGCCCGCCTTGGGTGTGATCGATGATATTTTTGTAAACTATGGAGATGATATTCCGTTCGATTTATCGCCGGATACATTCACCAATTTCGCAATGGCTCAATTCCAAAAACGCTATGATCGCATTGAAAAATCACGGGGCGTGAGTCTCGCCGATGTTGAACGAGTGACCCGTGATATCATTGATGCGGATGATGCTTAAGGCAGTCACTTTGTTGATGTAGTTTAAGAATTAAATACAGATTATTGACCCTCACCCCTCAATCCCCTCTCCCGCGGGCAGTCGCCAAGCGACTTGCAGGCGAGGGGAAGCAGAATTGATGCTATCCTCCATTTGCCTTGGCGCAAATAGATTAATTTGGGGCTAGGTTCCCCCTCTCCTATTTCTTTCATATGGGAGAGGGGGTCAGGGGGTGAGGGCATTAATTAATACCAAAAAACTTGATATATAAGTTTTGGTCAAGCTTTTATAAAAGATTGAAAAGTCTTTTCTGTTTTCAAATAACTGGGGATTTATGACACTCAAACAGCTTTTCATTGGACTACTGCTGACGATTAGTCTCGTCAGTTTAGCCTGTACTACTCCGTTTATCCAAAGCGAAGAAGAGCCGCCGGACGTACCAACGCGGCTCTACTACCGCATTGGTGACACATGGGATAGCTATAATCATATGCGGACTGTTTGGGAACAGATCATTGACGCCGAGGAACCGGTTTCCTGTGGCGAAGTTTTAAGTGCCCCAGACCTTTTTACCCTCACCGAAACAGAAGCAGTTGAATATCCCGACACGGTGGGGGTGCGCGATCATGTCAACAACGCGATTGGGTATCTCACAACCATCAGCGCAACATGGGAAAGTGAATGCGCCGATCAGCGCGCTTATATTCCTATTGCCGAATTGCGCGATATGGAGAATTTGCTTGATCTAGCCGAAGCTGAACTCATTGAAGCCGATTACGAGTGGTCTCTGCATTGGCAACTTTGATTTAATAATTTTTTATGATCTTTTTGCCTATTCGGCGCGACTATATGCATATGAAGTTTTCGCCAGACTAATCTGAAAGTTGATGCAACATGAAACCTGCCCACTGCCAAAAACTGCTAGACGACGACAATTTATTGGGTAAAAAATTAGGCCGATTCCGCTTAGAAGCATTGCTGGGTACGGGTGGAATGGCGTGTGTATTTAAAGGTATCGACACCACCACCCAACAGCCCGTTGCCATCAAGGTCATGGATGACCCGGTCGAGCGTGATGCGGAATATGCCCAACGCTTTCTGCGGGAATGGAAAGCTGTTGCTAAATTAAAGCATCCCCATATCATCAATTTGATTGATGTTGGCAAAGAAAATGGCATCCTCTATATGGTCATGGATTATGTGGATGGCGCAGACTTAGCCAAAGTGCTGAATACCTATCAGGATGATCAGGAATATATTAAGCCTGCTGATTTGTTACGGATTATCGGCCAAGTGGCTTCCGCGTTGGACTATATGCATACCCAAGATATTGTGCATCGCGATATTAAGCCCGAAAATATTATGCTCGATAAGCATGGGCAGGTCACACTCATGGATTTTGGGCTGGCTTTGCTTTTAGATGTCGGTACGCGGGGTATGATTGTCGGTACGCCGACCTATGTCGCCCCCGAACAAGCAATTTGGTCGGCGCAGGCTGTGCCGCAGACAGATATTTATAGTTTGGGGATTATTGTCTATGAAATGCTCACCAATCACGTGCCGTTTCATTCACCCAGCATGATGCATCTGATTGAAATGCACATCAATAATTCGCCACCGGTTATCGTTGATATTCGGCCAGAATTGAATCCGGCGATTGATAAAGTTGTTTATAAAGCCCTCGCCAAAAAGCCCGCCGAACGTTATGCAACAGCCACCGAATTTGTTGAGGCATTGACGGGTGTTTTGGTTAACCAGACAGCTTTGTAAACTGAATAACCCCAAGCAAAACCAACAATAGCATCCCTAAGCCAAGTAAATAAATGGGATGCCAATTTAACGGTAAATAGGGTGCCCACGCGAGATGGGCATCCAAGATTCTGCCCGAAACCAGTTTATCAATGATCTGATTCGAGCCGTCGGTCCGCACGACAAATAAATCCACATCAACGCCCTGTCGGGCACCCCGATAAATCTGATATTTACCTGCATCATCTGTTTTGGCAAGCACCACCCATTGATTATTTGGCGAGAAAACCTCCGTTTTATGTTGCATGTAGAGCGTGTACTGATTGCTATAAAAAGGTAACGCGAATTTATAAAAACTGACGTCCAGCAACGGTTGGATTTCATGCGTTGACATATTAATCACATAAAGTTGGCCGGGCTCAGGATAAACCAATTCAATCACCGTGGGCGCAATGGCCTTCACAATAAGCCACTGGCTATCATCTGACCAATACATGTCTTGCAGAGTAAATGCTTCAACATCAGCGACTAAAATCGGCTCGCTCTCAGAATTAAGCATGGATCGCTTAGCCAAATTGATAACAGGTTTGGTGGAATAGGTTGTTTGTAAGCTCCACTGCCCATCCGGCGAAACACCATAACCCGCAATGCGCTGAATAATATCCTCGGAGGGCTCAAAACTTTCCGTTGTCAAATCGAGCGTGAAAACTTCATAGGTTGTTCCTGTGACAAACTGGAGGGTGTCATGATCAAGCCAGCTAAATCGCCATGTCTGACTAAAATTAGTCGCGGGGCTCATATCAATCTGTGCCAGTAGTTTTCCATTCATATCAATATGCATCAGATAGCCCTGCGCATTATCTTGGGCAATCAATGCGATACTCTGGTTGTCCGGCGAAAAGTGAGCGCCGCTGACGATTTTGGGGACTTGATAAATATGCCGACTAACACGACCTGACCGGTGTACCAGATACACATCTCCCTGCAATGCATAGCGATGTTTGGTGGTGACCAGCACCCATTCACCATCGTTGGACCATTCAAAACTGATCATCGGATGCAGATCGTCGGATTGCATGAGGATGACTTGTTGGCCAGTGAAATCAACACGCGAAAGGATTTGATTGCCCTGATCATCAGCTTCATAGACGGCTAAGGTCATGGAATCCTCAACGGGATTTTGGCGGGCATGGGTCATGATGCCCAGCATTATCAGGGCACAAATACCAGCTACAAACAAGAGATAACGTATCATGCGGCATATCGCCTTTTCTGCCAAAAATTGAGGCCTAAACTCGCTCCCCAAAGACCCAGACTGAGCACCAACAGTTCGACAGTATGACTCGGAACGCTGGGCGGGATGGGAGCCCAATCAATATGGCCATGGAGAATTCTTCCCGATGCCAGATTCTTAATCTGATAATCGGGGTTTTGGGTGTTGATGACATGCAATTTAGCGTCAATCACATCAGGATTAGCCGTCGGCAAATTTTCATATTCGAGAAAAGCTAACCACTCATTATTGATAGAAAATGGATACGAAGTATGGTGTAAAGCAGAGGCATAACTGCTGTAAGCAAAGGGTAACCAGCCTTTG
>JBNLCD010000443.1:0-5132 GCA_050303635.1 Anaerolineae bacterium | reverse complement strand
CCTGATTAGCCACGGCTAGACCTAGTCGGGCGTGTTCTTCTTTAAAAAAATCTGGTTCAGCATGATCGACATTGAGCTGACCAATCAATTTTCCGCGATGAATAATTGGGATGCCCATCCAGCTATGGAAATAATTATCTTCATCAGGCAAGTCTACCCAGTGCGGATCTTGGGTTACATCACGAATAATGACCACATCTTGACGATGATATTCCATCCATTCTTTTTCGCTGGTTAAAACCGCGCTTAGATCTTCGAGATGGATATTCTCAGGTAAGCCACGCGCCGCAATATAATCAACACGTTCATCCGTCACCAGTGCAATGCTGGCGCTCGTATAGGGTACAAGTTTGCCGAGATGATCAAGCAATGCATCTAACACTTGGTATAGATCGCGTGTACTACCCACTTCACGGGCGATTTCCAGAAGTGCTTCAAGCTCCTGATTCTTCTGAAATAACTCGACTTCTGCCTTCTTTTGGTCGGTGATATCTAAAAGGAAGCCCAGTTTACGAATGACTTGTCCGTCATCGTCCAGCAAGAAGATACTATCGCCTAACACATGACAAATGCTACCATCGGGGCGCTGGATTTTTAGCTCTATCGGATTAGGTTCAAACCTTGTCGAGAAATAATCAGGATCATTTTTGAGTTCGTTGAGATGAGGGGCCCGCGTCATATTTTCATCACGGTGGATAAGGTTAGCTTCCATATCATCGGGGTGTAGATATTCTAGATAGAAATTATCATCGCCCGTAAACTCGGCAGGATCGATGCCATACATACGGAACATGTCACCTTCCCAGCGGGTAAGATCATCAGAAGCATTCCACTCCCAAACGCCAATCTGGGTGATTTCCATAATTTGCCGGAGGCGTGCTTCATTTTGGCGTAGCGCATCGACTGCAAACTTGTGATGGGTAATGTCTTCCGCTAGGGCAATAAATGTTTCAGGAATATTATCTTCTGAAAGGAGAATCGAAATTGAAACATTAACCCAGATGATCCGTCCATCTTTGTGTATATAACGTTTTTCATCTGTATAGGTCGAGCGTTTGCCATTCATAAGTTCGGCGGAGAATTGAATATCAGTTTCTAGATCATCGGGATGAATAAACCGATCAATTTTCTCCGCAATAAGTTCATCTTCTGTGTAACCGATGATTTCACATAAACGTTGATTAACTCGAATTAAACGGCGATCTAATGAGGTTAGCGACATCCCCACAGCGGCTTGTTGAAAAACAGCTTCAAATCGCTTAGATTCCTGTTTAAAGGCGCTTTTGTAAACTTTTTGCGCACTAATGTCTTTGACAAAAAGAATAAGATGGACCATGTTGGTATCTGGCATTTGAATAGATGACGCGGCAACCTCAGCCCAAACAATGCCCCCATCCTTATGAATATAACTCTTTTCAAATATGACCACATCTCGATCGTGTTCAGACATACGTGCCTGAATCTGAGCTGACAAGGGTTCAGCGTTCGGCGGCATTATCTGTTCAGCATTAATGCCTTTGAGGTCATCCGGATCATAGCCAAGCATATTGGCAAACGTACGATTCACTTGGGTGATAATGCCATCGAAAGTGCCTACAATGATACCCAGTGCCGCTTTTTCATACATCAATTGATAGAATATCTTATGCTGGGCAAGCTCAATTTGAGCTTGTTTGTAGGCTGTAATATCAAAGGCAACAATCGCGGCACAGCGGGTATCATTGCTAAAGGCAATCGGATAAATCGAGGTGATGAACCACTTGCTCCCGCGTCCCAAATATTCATGCGTATCAGCTTCTTGTGTTGCAATGACCTGTTTCGATTTTTCAACGTAGACGGTGGCTAGGTCGGTGGGCAAAATATCAGCTAACGCGGCACCTTGACTGGGTATATTTTGGGTCAAGTCCTCACTCTGCAAGGCGACTTTGCCATAACGATTAATGAAAATGAGTTGACCATGCTCATCAACCACCAGAATGACGGTATGCGATTGCTCAACCAGATGTTCATAGGGTTTCTCGACAGATTGAGGGCGATTGTTGATATTTAAGTTCTTGAGCTTGCGCGTCAGTGTTGCTTTAAACAAGGCGGGGACAATGGGGGTGGTTAAACAATCGGTTACACCCAGCGCCAATGCGTATTCAACAAGTTCGTCATCCGGCGGCAACAAAACTAGAACGGTTTGATCCAGCGATCTGGTTTGACAATATTCAAATAACTCGGCGGGAAATCGATGGCTATTGATAACAATTAAAGCAGGGTTATTTTTATCTAAAAAGTCGACCGCATCTGTCTCATATTCACAGGCATACATATTCACAGTGGCCGTATCTAACCAGTCACGCAGATCGGCTGGCGGGACCACAGGTGTTTCCTCAAAAATGAATATCAAGTTCTTGTTAGGTGGGTCATGCATCATCGATAGCACACTAAGACTAAGATTGACTACTTAACGATAAATTATAATAACATCAATTCGGAAGAATTTTTGATCACTTGTCTCCTAAAGTTCTAATTTTGTGGTAAGTGCACCATAAAAATGCCAAATAAGCCGCTGGAACAGTTTTCCAATTAGACTTGGCGGTTCATAATCTCTAAAAAGAAGGTCATGCGGGTCTTAAAATCAGCCGGTGAGAATGGTTTGGTCAGATAATCTGCAAAGCCTGCTTCTAGGGCTTTGTCACGGGTTCCCATTGTGGCACTTGCCGTTAAGGCTATGATGGGCGTCGTATCTATATTGGGATCACTTTTAACAGCGGCAATCATATCCCATCCCGATAAGACAGGCATGGCTAAGTCAGCAAAGACCATATCGGGATTTGACGTACGAATTTGATTTAAGCCTTGTTCCCCGTTAACTGCCGTTATAACAGTTGCGCCATAAAATTCGAGAAACATTGTCGCAATATTGAGACTTTCCAAATCGTCGTCTACGATAAGAATAGTTCGGCCACTGAATGGCAGGTCACCCATGAGAATTAATCCCTTAAAGGATAAAACAATGAATTATTTTTTGATAAACATATATTGGCTAGATCACATATTCTTCCTATTACCTTAAGCATATTATTAAATGTCCTGTTTATAAACCCAAAAATTCCAAAATACTGTCTAAAAACTGTCTAGACTTTGTTTTGAAAACGTATGTTTTCATACTGTTATACTTTTTTTACTCAATATTTAGAGATTTGCGCAAGCTAAACCTAGCTATGTGTATTATTTTGCAATATGGCTGGATTTGTTATAATCCTGCACAAGATACGATATTTAACTGAACGACTAAAGGCAATTACAATGCCCCTTGATGAGAACATCATTCGCGATCTGGTGCGCCAAGCAATTTTACGAGAGTTGGGTGGCTCTGATGAGACAACCAACGGGAGACCCTTAATTACCGAAGACGATATTAACCGTGTCCCCGAAGGCGGCAGTTTGCGAATTGCACCGCACGCTATTATAACACCTCTTGCGCGACAAACAGCAATGATGCGCCGCGTTGATCTCGTAGTGGGTGACCGCTCGTTACCAGAGCAACCGTCTGAAAGTACCAAAGCGCCCGTAGTCGCCCTGGGTGCTGATCATGGCGGCTATCCGTTGAAAGAAACGCTAAAAGAATATGTGCAAGCTTTAGGCTGGGCGACATTAGATTTGGGAACACATAGCCAAGAATCGGTGGACTATCCCGATTATGCGCAGGCTGTTGCTGAAGCGGTGAGCAATAAACAAGCGTGGCGTGGCATTTTGATTGATGGAGCAGGCATTGGCAGTTCGATGGTGGCCAATAAAGTGCCCGGTGTGCGCGCGGCCCTATGCTACGATCAGGCGACCGCTTTGAATAGTCGCGAACATAATGATGCCAATGTTTTGACACTGGGCGCGGGACTGATTGGTGTCGGCTTGGCTAAGCAAATTGTACAAGTCTGGCTCACAACCGAGTTTGGGGGTGGACGACATGCCCGTCGGGTGAATAAAATCATGGCAGTCGAGCGGCGTTATTTGAAGAAATAGCATGTAAGATGGCATGTTCAAACTCCTGCCAGATGACAAATTTGCTTGAAATTGTTTGTAAATCAGAAATTATTTTCCTAAAAACCCCATTTAGGGCTTAGATTGTTTTCGTGATGAGAAAAATTATTAGCTAACAAACAATCGAAAACCATCCCAAAGGAGTATCCAGCCTTGGATAACAATGCTATTGAATCACTGGTCAATCAAATAACCCAACAAGTCATTGCGCAACTCAGCAAAGAAGAAGCGTCGGCAGTGCAAGCCAAGCAAGACGACTGCACCGATGGCCGCTGTGTAGCTGATCGCCCGCAACGAGTGCGTTCGGTGGTCAATGCGGGGGCCACCCGTATTTCGTCTAAATTGGGTGTTTTGCCGGTGGATACAGATGTGGCTCGCCTGATTGATCACACGTTGCTCAAACCTGATGCAACACCCGACCAAATTGCCCAATTATGTCACGAAGCGCGCAGTTATCACTTTGCGTCTGTCTGTGTCAATCCAACCTATGTTTCACTGTGTGCCGATTTGCTAAAAGGCTCAGATGTGAAAGTTTGTACGGTTATTGGTTTTCCTTTGGGAGCCACTCCACCTGAAGTCAAGGCTTATGAAACGCAACAAGCTTTGGCTGATGGCGCGACTGAAATTGACATGGTCCTGAATATTGGCGCTTTGCGTGCCGGTGACTACAAATTGCTGTATCGTGACATCGCCGCTGTGGTGAATACCGCCCATGCCGCGAATGTTATTTGTAAAGTTATCCTCGAAACCGCTTTGCTAAACGATGAGCAAAAAGTGGCCGCCTGCCAAATTGCGAAATTAGCCGGGGCTGATTTTGTGAAGACATCGACCGGATTTAGTGGTGGCGGTGCCACGGTAGGTGATGTGGCCCTCATGCGCTATGTGGTTGGCTCAGAAATGGGCGTTAAGGCTTCCGGCGGCGTGCGGAGTTTAGATGATGCGAAAGCAATGGTTTCCGCGGGTGCAACCCGGATTGGAGCCAGCGCCGGTGTCCGCATTATGCGTGAAGCGCGTGGTGAAGCAGTTGGTGCGGCCGGTAAAGGCGCTTACTAGATAAGCTTCCCGTATCATAAGAAATAACAAACAGGACAATTCAGACGAGTTGT
>JBNLCD010000442.1:0-5144 GCA_050303635.1 Anaerolineae bacterium | reverse complement strand
TCCGCATACTTATAGCTCCTTGTATTTGTTTGTAGAGCCTCGAGAATACCAATAGAAACTCTTACTTTAGGCTCAATATAAATTCCCACATAAAGATTAGCTAAAATTATCTCCATACGCAAAATGATTGTCTCAAATTCAGGTAACAATTGTGATGTGACATCTATTCGCAATAACTGGCATTTGTTATGTCGATACGAAAACCCTTCGGGTCACTTGTATTTTTAGATAAACCTCATTATGGTATACGCATTATTTCGCTATTTTCAGCAGGTCACCATTTCGAATATCAGGGAATATTGGAGCTAAACACAGCAAGAGCCTAAAGACCCTTGTTAAGGGTTTGACAGGACGATTTCAGTAACGAAGTATCTCCAGCACCTTGTTCTTTATAAAATGTGATCTACTGATGATGATAATATTTTGAAGGATGATCCATGCTCAGATTTTTGACGGCGGGCGAAAGTCATGGCCCCCTCTTAACCGCAATTTTAGAAGGGTTGCCTGCGGGCTTGCCTTTAAACCCCGATGACATCAATCATCAATTAGCGCGTCGCCAAAAAGGGTATGGGAGTGGGGGACGTATGGCCATTGAACGCGATCAAGTCCGTTTTACGGGCGGCTGGATGGCGGGCAAAACGACAGGCGGTCCTTTGAGCATGATTGTTGAGAATCGTGATTGGAAAAATTGGGCGGAACGGGATATTGAGCCAATGACCACTCCGCGTCCCGGCCATGCCGATTTAAATGGCACCATTAAATATGAATATGATGATTTGCGTTTGGCCTTGGAACGATCAAGTGCCCGCGAAACGACCATGCGCGTGGCGGTTGGCGCGGTCTGTCGTCAATTGTTACACGAAATGGGAATCATCATCGGCGGTTATGTGCGCTCGATTGCGGATGTGGATGCTGATCTGAGCGACGAAAATCCTGATTATCTCGCTCGTTTTGATGTATCCGAAGCGAATGAAGTCCGTTCGCCGGATATGGACGCCGCCGAAAAAATGCAAGAAGCGATTCGCCAATGCAAAATCGATAAAGATACGTTGGGCGGGGTGATTGAAGTTTTCGTGCTGAACTTGCCACCCGCTTTGGGATCGCATGTCCATTATGACCACCGTTTGACCGGGCGTTTGGCCGGAGCGGTATGCAGTATTCAGAGCATCAAGGGCGTGGAAGTGGGGTCAGCGTTTGCCAACACACGCAAGAGCGGCACGCATGTGCATGACGAAATGTATCTTGATGATAATAAGATCATTCGCCGCAAAACCAATCGAGCCGGTGGCCTTGAAGGAGGTATGACGACGGGTGAACCGTTAATTGTGCGCGCCGCTATGAAACCGATTAGCACCACTTTAACGCCGTTGCAATCCGTCAATTTAGCAACTGGCCAAGCCGATACCACCACCTATGAACGTAGTGATTTTTGTGCGGTGCCACGCGCGGTGCCAGTGGTGGAGGCGATGGTGGCTTTTGTGATGGCCGATGCCTTGCTCCAAAAACTGGGCGGCGATACACTCAACGATCTCAAGACGCGATATGCTCAACTGCGACGCGGGCACATTGACGAATTTAATCTCCATAACACAGAATGGCGCTTTGGTTATGAATAAACGCAAATTAGTGATTACAGGCTTTATGGGCACGGGTAAAACGACCCTCGCGCAAGCGCTGGCCAAAGAAACCGGTCTCAAGATGGTCGATACGGATGAAATCATTATTGAGCGCGCGGGCCTGACCGTCCCTGAAATTTTTGCGCAAATGGGCGAAGCCGGTTTTCGGGCGTGGGAAGCGGCTGTCTGTGCCGATGTGATGCAAGATGACGCCATTCAAATTATTGCCACGGGCGGCGGCGCTTTTCTTAACGCCAGCAATCGCCAAGCGTTTCAAGAAGCCACGCAAATTTGTTTAACGGCCAATCCAACGACCATTTATCACCGTTTAGCGGAAGATACAGCGCGCCCGCTTTTGCAAAGTGAAAATCCGCAGGCGCGTATTCAAGAATTATTGAAATCACGCGAAACCATCTATCAAAGTATTCGTTGGCAAGTCGATACTTCCGCGCTGGCCATTGATGATTTGGTCCAGCAGATTTTGGGCATTTGGGAGCAAGACAGCACTATTCGTGAGCCTGAAATTCGCGTCCAAACACCGGATGGAAGTTATCCGATTCTGTTCGACGAAGGGCTACTTGACAATATTGTCGATATTTTAAATGTGTATGGGCTGGGTGATCGCCGCACAGTGGTTATTACGGATTCGAATGTGGTCAGTCTCTACGGCGAGGCGCTAGTCGGCAAATTGCCGAATGCGGCTTTATCCGTTATGACGGCAGGCGAACCCTATAAAAATTTAGAGAGCGTGACCCGTCTTTTAGATTCCGTGGCCCGTCATAAACTCGATCGCAGTGGTCTAATTATTGCGCTCGGCGGCGGTGTGGTTGGTGATACGGCAGGCTATGTCGCGGCAAGTTATATGCGCGGCGTACGGTTGGTGCAAATTCCGACCACATTATTATCGATGGTTGATTCTTCGGTCGGTGGCAAAGTCGGAGTCGATATTCCGATGGGCAAAAATTTGGTGGGAGCCTTTAAGCAACCAGATTTAGTCCTGATTGACCCGACTGTCCTTGAGACCCTCTCGGATGAAGAATTCCGTTCGGGTATGGCAGAGGTCATCAAATCCGGCTTTATTGCCAACCCCGAATTGTTGAATCCGGATATGCCTCTGCTCGAAAAGATCCGTAAGACAGTGCAGGTCAAAATTGATATTGTGCAACGCGACCCCTTTGAACATGGCGAACGGGCGTTTCTCAATTTGGGCCATACATTTGGCCATGCGATTGAACGGGTGAGCGATTATACGTGGCGCCATGGGGATGCCGTGGGCGTCGGCTTGATTGGCGCGGCTTTGTTGTCGCAAAAACTCATGCTGGTTAATGCGGATATGGTCAAAAAAGTGAAAGATATTGTCCGCGAAACGGGTTTACCGAGTTATTATCGCCACTATCTGCCGGAAAATATCTATGATGCAATGGCACTCGATAAAAAATGGAAAGATGGCCGTTCGCATTTCATCGTCCTGCAAGACATCGGTCAGCCGGCTATTGTGCGGGATGTACCCCGTGAGATGGTCGTCAGCATTTTAGAGGAATTGAAAGCATGAAAATTCTCGTCTTACATGGCCCCAATCTAAATTTGCTCGGTCAACGTGAACCTGAAATCTATGGCACGCTCACCTTGAATGATATTAATGCTAAATTGCTGGAACGTGCCCAAACACTAGGTGTGGAGCTCGATATTCGCCAATCTAATCATGAAGGCCATTTGGTGGATTGGATTCAAGAAGGCATGGGTCGGGTGGCGGGACTCCTTATCAATCCGGGAGCTTATACGCATACATCAGTCGCTTTGCGTGATGCGATTGCCGGGACAGGCTTACCAACGGTGGAATGTCATCTCTCGAATATTCATGCACGCGAAGAATTTCGACATCATTCTTATCTGGCCCCCGTTTGTGTCGGCCAAATTACGGGCTTCGGCTGGAAGAGTTATCTGCTCGGTTTAGAGGCGTTAGTTGGTCATTTGCAGGGATAAATTCAAATACAAATAAGCCACGGCATGTGTTTGCCAGACTCGATACACTAAAAACTAAGGGACGACATTTCTGCCGTCCCTTGTTGTTCCTCTGAAGCTTAGCGTCTAGCGATAAACCCTCATTTAGTTGAACAGATTCCCGCTAATCCGATTCAGCACTCGCAAGAGATTAACATTACGCAAGTTAATGCCACCTTGAAGGGCTGGATTCGAGAAGTCGGTTGGACCTGTGCCACCCACTGCATACACGCCAAGTGAAGCTTGTTGCATGTCACGATATTGGTTATAGAGCGGGTAATCGTTGTCTAAGGCCAATTTCGCAATCACCTGGTTATAAGCATTGAGCGTCGTCGGATCAACCGTACCATCGGCAGGCATCGTCACCAGCACAGGAATGATGCCATTGGCAACAACAGTATTCACAATTTGTTGCATATCTGTCTCAAATTGTTGTGCTGAGACAGCCGTCGCATTGATCGGCGTAAAGCTGATGATCATCACACTAGGTTGCGCCAAACGGATTTCACAGGCCAGCGGTGTTTCACCAACTGAACAAGGCCCAATAGCCGCGTTGAGTGGTGTGATTAGCGTGGTTGAGTTCCAACCGTCGCCAACCGCGCCACTATAAACCGCAAAGCTGGTTTCTGGTGAGCCATCATTATGAGCCGGCGTCGTTACGTAGTGGTCGATGATGCCTTGTAAATTCGTCGCATCGCCTAAGGTGTAGGTGCCTTGGGCAATCGGACTCAATGAACTTGGCGAAACTTGACCATCATTGCTTAGGTCATCTCCGGCAAAAGCTACAACCGTGTTGCGATTACCAAACTGAGTGATGCCTTGGTTGTAAATCGGTTGCAGGCTGGGTGTCAGCGCGGACAAATCAGGCAAGATAGGTACGTTATTCAGGTCGATATCCGTACTTGGCGGAGCAACCGCATTGACGGTCACCGCGAAGGATGTACTCGCGACACCACCACGACCATCGTCCACATTCACGGTGATATTGGCGGTACCGGCGGCGACACCTGTCACGTCGGCTGTGCTTAAGCCACCATTCCAGATGGCGGTTGCAATGCCGGGATTATCGGAACTGGCCGTGATGGTCAAAACATCACCATCGGGGTCATTGATGACCGCTGGAACATTGATCAGACCGTTGACATCGACGGTTTGCGCGCCAATGGGGTCAATTGTCGGATTTTGGTTCGGAACTTCCGTGGCTGTCGGCGTTTCGGTAAACGTCTCGGTTGGCGGCACATCAGTCGCCGTTTCAGTTGGTGTCTCCGTAAATGTTTCGGTCGGAAGCACATCGGTAGCGGTTTCGGTTGGTGTCTCCGTAAATGTTTCAGTTGGAATCACATCGGTGGCCGTCTCAGTCGGTGTCTCCGTGAATGTTTCAGTCGGAATCACATCCGTGGCTGTCTCGGTCGGTGTCTCCGTGAATGTTTCAGTCGGGACTACATCCGTCGCCGTCTCAGTCGGGGTCTCGGTGAAGGTTTCGGTCGGGACCACATCCGTAGCTGTCTCGGTCGGTGTCTCCGTAAA
>JBNLCD010000441.1:0-5146 GCA_050303635.1 Anaerolineae bacterium | reverse complement strand
ATTTCAAGCGGCCTTAACGCATGGCCATCCCACGGGTCTCGCCGCCGCTGATTTAACGGCATTCCTCATTGCCGAACTCAGGGCAGATGTCCCAATTGATCAATTGCTCGATATCGCGCGCGAATATGCGCTTGATCAGCGCGAAATTTATCACGAAGATTGGCTTGGTCCACTTTGGAAATATTCAACGATAAGCCCCATACCACAAGGCTATATGGCACATGGTTGGGATGAATGTTTGGCGGCGCTTGATCGCGTAAAAATTGGATTGCAAGCGAGCTATCAAGAAGCTAGCAACGATCCGTGTTTGGTAACGGGCGCGGGGTGGGTAGCCGAAGAAGCGTTGGCTACGGCCTTATTATGTTTCTTGGCTTTTCCTGACAATCCATTAGCGGTGGTACGCCGTGCGGCCGTGACCAGTGGCGATTCGGATTCAATTGCGTGTATCGCTGGCGCGTTGGCTGGCGCTTATCATGGGTTGAGTGCGTGGCCCCAAGATTGGATGCAACGTATTGAATATCGTGATCGACTTGATACTCTAATTACTCAATTGGTAACTTAAAAGGGCAGACAATAGCGTCTACCCTTTGATTTTTGAGTTAGATTGATCAGCTACTGGCGGCGACAGTAATCACAACTTTGCCGCGGGCATGGCCTGTTTCGAGATAGCGAATTGCGTCAGCGGTTTTATCTAGTTCATAAGTTTTTTCGACAATGGGCTTGAGTTTACCTGCTTCAACGAATTCATTGATGGCGGTCAGTTCATCCGCTGTGACATTAGCAAGCATCGTCATAATGTTTCGTTTACCCGCTCGGCCAATCTTAGCCCCAATTAAAACACTAAACGTATTGACCAATGTTGTCATACCAATGATTACGGCAGTGCCATGGGCCGTTAGATTGCGTTTGTAGTCTGAAAGGGCGAAATTACCAACATTATCGAGAATGAGATCAAATTGCTGACCGATTTTGCGGACATCCTGTTTTTTGTAATCAATGATATGATCAGCACCTAAGTGGCGTACCATCTCAACTTTAGCTGAACTACATACGGCAGTCACTTCAGCGCCAAGCGCTTTGGCAATTTGCACTGAAAATGTGCCGACGCCGCCTGTTGCACCATTGATCAATATTTTTTGACCAGTTTGGAGTTGACCGTATTCCCGTAAACCTTGCAAAGCGGTCACGGCGGCAACAGGAATTGAAGCCGCTTCTTCGAATGATAAGCTAGCAGGTTTATGGACAATTTTGGCCGCATTGGCGCAAGCATATTCAGCAAACGCACCCTGCGCCACACCATAAACTTCATCACCGACTTTAAATTGCGTTACGCCAGCCCCAACCGCTTCCACATAACCAGCAATATCGACACCCAAGCGGGTATCGTTAGGCTTGCGCAAGCCACTACCTAAGCGCATTAAAAGAGGTTCGCCACGCATCTCATGCCAATCGAGAGCATTCGTACCAGCGGCAACTACTTTGATTAGCACCTGATTTTCCTGCGGTGTGGGTTTCTTAATTTCATTGAGTTGAAGTACATCGGGCGAACCATAGTGGGTAAAAACAATTGCTTTCATCGGACTATCCTCATCCTAGACGTTGATTTTAGATCATATTTAAATTAAAGGAAAAACGAGAGAGACTGTAGATACTAAAGTATGGTTTTACTTTCAATCATAGGAAATGAAATCATGCCAATATCTAAATTTAATCGCTTAATCAGCATAGCAGGTAATAACACCTTCAAATAGCCTCATGGGGCTATAAATTGGGTAGACTTATTTAAACTTTCTGGCTTTGGGTCTATAATTTTCAATAAGCGCAAGGTTTAGGGGAATATTGAACGGTAACTATCACTAAGAGGGAATCTAATGACTGAACAACAAAAAATTCAACAAGAAGAATCGCTTGATCCTGCCAATTGGGATGCTTTGAATGAAGTTGCCCATCAAGCGGTCGATGATATGCATGATTTTTTGAAGACACTCCGTGACCGACCTATCTGGCAACAAATGCCGGATGATGTCCTCGATTATTTTAAGCAACCGCTACCTCAAGAACCTCAATCTGAAGAAGCCGTCTATGGTGAATTCTTGCAACAAATTTTGCCGTATTCAATGGGAAACATTCATCCCAAATTCTGGGCATGGGTAATTGGGACGGGCACACCCATGGGGGCTTTGGCCGAGTTTTTGGCCGCAACGATGAATCCCAATGTTGGTGGTGGTAATCATGTAGCCAACAGTGTTGAGCAACAAGTCGTTGATTGGTGTAAGGAAATCTTTGATTTTCCGACTGATAGCAGTGGCTTATTGGTGAGTGGCGGTTCGATGGCAAATTTTGTCGGTCTAACCGTGGCACGCAATGCCAAAGCTGAAATTGATTTGCGTGAACATGGTGTACATGCCGCCCCGCGTCGTATGATTTTGTATTGTTCAGTCGAAACCCATAGTAGCGTCAAAAAGGGTATGGAACTCCTTGGTTTAGGCCGCGATTCATTACATGAAATTCCAGTAAATGATGAATTCCAAATTGATCTTGAAGCGCTTAAAGCCGCGATTGCTGAAGATCGGGCGGCTGGCCATTATCCATTTGGGATTGTGGGGAATGCGGGGACAGTCAATACGGGTGCCTTTGATGATTTGAACGCATTGGCTGATTTGGCTGAAGCCGAAGATTTATGGTTCCACGTGGATGGGGCGTTCGGTTCATTTGTCTATATCACCGAAGATTATCGTCATCTGGCGGATGGCATTACTCGTGCTGATTCGCTGGCCTTCGATTTGCACAAGTGGATGTATATGCCTATGGAAATCGGTTGCGCATTGGTTAAAGACAATAATCTACACTATAACACCTTTACCTATACCCCCGAATATCTTACACATGGTGAACGGGGCGTGGCTTCCGGTGAACGTTGGTTTAGCGATTATGGTTTACAACTTACACGTGGATTCCGTGGCTTAAAAGCATGGATGTCCTTCAAGAATTTTGGTTTCAAGAAATATCAACGCATCATTCAACAAAATATCGAACAAGTTCAGTATTTGATGGCGTTGGTTGAAGCGGAACCAGATCTCGAATCCATTGCGCCGCATCCGTCCAATATTGGATGTTTCCGCTATGTGGTCGATGGGTGGTCCACTGAAAAATTGAACGATCTCAATCGCGATATTATCTATGAATTGCATGAACGAGGTCTTGCCGTGCCATCCTACACGATGCTCAATGGAATTTACGGGTTGCGGTGTGCCAATACCAATCATCGCACCACGCGCGAAGATTTCGCGGCACTGATTGACGCAGTGAAAGAAATTGCTGTCGAACTGGTTAACGCGTAATGTAAATTACCCGAAATCTTTAGGTAAAGATATGTTCAAAAGTTTTGGTCAATCTTTTACAAAAGCTTGGAAAGTCTTTTTCCTAAAGATATTTCGGTGCCTTACATCAATGCGGTTCGTGTCCTAGAAAAACGACGACCTCTTGTGATTGAATCGCAAGAGGTCTTTATTATTTCTGGAGCTAAGATGACTACTCGATAACGAGCCACAAGACTTGATAGGGTTCGAGAGTTAAATGATCCACTGCGTAGACTTGTTCGGTCAGAATATCGCGATAGTCGCCGCTGATTTCTAGTTCAACGCTTTGATTTTCATCCGTCAGATTAAAGAGACAGAGAACCTTGCCTGCACCTCGTTTTGTTTCAGCAAAAGAACGTTCGTAAGCTAAAACTGCGGCGTTTGCCGGCTCAACCATGGTGAAATCACCCCGACCAAAAACTTGATGAGCCTGACGCATTTTGATCTGATTTTGGAGACGGTGCAAGGTGCTGTCTTCATTGCCGCGTTGCGCTGTGACATTGACTTTTTGATAGCCGTACACTTCATCGGAAATGGCCGGTTCATAAAGGTCAGCAGAATCAGCCGTGGAAAAGCCACCATTTTGACTGGCATCCCATTGCATAGGGGTACGAACGCCATTCCGGTCGCGTAAACTTAAATCATCGCCCATACCGATTTCGTCACCATAATAAATAATGGGCGAACCGGGGAGACTGAGCAAAATTGCGTTGAGTAAATCTATTTTCCGTTGATCATTGCCCAGCAAAGGGGCAAAGCGCCGCCGAATCCCTTGATTGAGACGCATTTTCTTATCCGGCGCATAAAAATCCCACATCCATTTGCGTTCGGCATCGGTGACCATTTCGAGCGTCAATTCGTCATGATTGCGTAAGAAGTTGCACCATTGCGCCAAGGGCGGAATTTCTGGCGTGGCTTCGATGATTTTGACAATATCAGTGCGATCACCCTTGGCCAAACCCATATAGAGACGCGGCATCACGGGAAATTGAAAACCCATATGGAATTTATCTTCTTCAAGATATTTTTGGGTTTCAACCGGCGGCTGATTGGCTTCGCCGAGTAAGATGCAACCGGGAAATTCCTTATCAACCATCGCCCGCATGCGCGCCAAATAATCATAAGTTTCGGGCAGATTTTCATTGATGGTACCTTCGCGCTCAAATAGATAGGGTACCGCATCCACGCGGAAGCCATCGAGACCCATGTTCAGCCAATAGCGCATGATATTGAGCATTTCCTCTTGGACTTCAGGATTATCATAATTGAGATCGGGTTGTTGGGGATAGAACCGATGCCAATAATATTGTTCGGTGTCTGCGTCATAGGTCCAGTTGGAATCAAGCGAGTCGATGAAAATGACGCGTGTGCCCGCATATTTTTCTTTGGTGTCGCTCCACACGTACCAATCACGCTTGGGGTTATGGCGGGAGGAACGCGCTTCTTTGAACCATTCACATTCGGACGAGGTGTGATTGACCACCAAATCCGTAATCACCCGAATACCCGCGGCATGATAGGCATCAAGCATCGCCTTGAAATCATCGAGCGTGCCAAATGGCTCGGCAATACGATAATAATCGGCAATATCATAACCATCATCAAAGAGCGGGGATGGATAAAAAGGTAAAAGCCACACACAATCGACACCGAGGAATTTGAGGTGATCGAGCTTTTCAATCATACCGCGAAAATCGCCATGGCCGTCACCATTACTATCGGCAAAGCCACGGACATTGAGTTCATAAAAGACTGCATCTTTATACCACATGGGGTCTTGGGATAAT
>JBNLCD010000440.1:0-5202 GCA_050303635.1 Anaerolineae bacterium | reverse complement strand
AGGGTCATTCAAAAAAATAACCCCCCCAGAACATTTGGGAGGGTTAGATTATGGCAAGTTATGTAAACGCGCGCTTTAGGGGTAGAAACCACGGGTCATGGTTGCATCCGCGACGCGATTAATGGCGTGAACTTGAGCGGCCATACGCATGGGAATATCTTTTTCTTCATGGACATCCACGACCTTATCAAAGGCCTTCACCAAGATGCGGCGCAATTGACGCATGATTTCGTCTTTGTCCCAGAAGAAGTTCTGGAGATCTTGGACCCATTCAAAATAAGAAACGGTCACACCCCCGGCATTGGCCAAAACATCGGGGATAATCGTAATCCCGCGATCATTTAGAATATCATCACCATCAGGTGTGGTCGGACCATTTGCACCTTCAACAATCAAGCTGGCTTTGATTTGGTCAGCATTGCGGCCATGAATTTGATCTTCCATCGCGGCAGGAATCAAGACATCACATACAATGCCCCACAATTCGCTGTTCTTAATGAAATCCGCATCGCTATCTGTATAAGTGCTCAACAAATTGTCGCGATCTTCACGTGTATAGGTGAAAATCTTGCGGACATCTAAGCCATCTGGATTATATAAACCACCGCTGACATCGGTCACAGCGACGACCTTATAGCCAAGTTCTTCAGCATAAAGCGCCGCATGGGCCCCTACATTACCGAACCCTTGAACGGCGACCCGTGTATCATTGGGGTGTACGCCACCTTTACGCTTCAAAGCTTCTTCCATGCAGATAATAACACCATGGCCAGTGGCTTCTTCACGACCTTCACTCCCACCAATATTGATGGGTTTACCCGTTACAACAGCGGGGACAGAATAACCCATGGTCATGGAGTAGGTATCCATCATCCAAGCCATTGTTTGAGAATTCGTACCCATATCGGGGGCGGGAATATCACTGTGGGGGTCAATAATCGGGACGAGTTCTGAGGCAAAACGACGGGTCAGGGCTTCATTTTCATGTTCGGATAAAGTACGCGGATCACAAATTACACCACCTTTTGCACCGCCGTAGGGCAGACCGACGAGTGCACATTTCCATGTCATCCACATCGCGAGGGCGCGGACTTCATCAATATTGACATGCGGGGCGTAGCGAATACCACCTTTGGATGGACCTAGGACGATATTGTGGTGAACCCGGTAGCCGGTGAACATTTTGACTTCACCACTATCCATCCGAACCGGGAAATTGAGGGTATATTCACGTTTGGGGTGACGTAAATAATCCATCAAACCATCTGGATATTCCAGATAAGTGATCGCCTGGTCAAATTGAGACAAGGCGGTCTCATAAGCTGAGCTTGGGACGGTAAATCCCTCGGTTAAACGCATTCCTGCGGTCATGCAAGGTGCTCCTCTCAAAACTGCAAACTATGGTATGGGGTTATACATTTAAAAAATTTGAATAAGGGTACCTCAGTACACCTATTACATATCCGATTTATCTTCAGTATACATGATATTGATTGGTTGCAAAACCAACGACCAAACAACCTTAAGCATGTCTACAAAAAGAACGCCCAGCAAGCAAATGCTAGGCGCTTTTATCTAAATTATTTGGTGTCGATTGGCTTAGACAGTGAAGTTTAAGCGTTCGACTTCTTCGCCATCAACTTCAATGACAACTTCCCAGGTACCTTCTGTCCAAAGCGGGATTTCACCTTCGTCATCCACCGGACGGGTATCCCAATCGAGGCCAATCACCACGGTACCAACATTTTCGCCAGCAACAGCGGTCAAAGCATCGCCTTCTTGGGTGCCATCGGGGCGGAAGAAGGTAGCAGTTACTTCCACATCGCTGTCATGGGCGTTTAATTTGATGACAACATTGAAATCATCATTTTGACGTAAATTTTTAGTACGGTTCAACTCAAGCTCATTGGTACCATCCCCGGACGCAACATAAGCACGGTTATAGACACCCTCGCTCCCACCACAAGCTGTGAGAACCATGAGCAAAAGTCCAACAATAACAAGCATTCGTTTCATAAGATGTAGATTCTCCTAAAAAATGCGACCAAAGATATGACGCGGTTGCACTAAGTTGTCCTATCTTAACGTAAAATAACAAGTGGCAAAAGCCTCATTTATTCTACACGGTCATTTTGAATTTTGTTCACTATTGGGGTGGATTTGGTGGCTGTGGTATAACTAAAACTATGTAGCCGTGGGAGCACACAAAGGGACAGGATTTGACACGTAAACACATTATTTTGTTGAGTATGAGTTTATTGCTAAGCGCATTATTGGGCTTTGCTTCAGGGCCCGGTTATGCGCAAACGTCGCTTGAAAATGATGTCTATTTGGCTTATGTCCATGAAAGTACCGTCAAATTAGCGGATAGCGGTGGCTTGCCATTGGCTGAAATTGGTCCGAGCTTTAGCACAGGCCAAGTTGCCAATATGTTTTGGTCAGAAGATGGTGACTTGCTTTATATTGCGCGCCACGATGGACTCTATGAAACAGGGGCCACGGGTTCAGCTTCCGCCAAAGTGCCGGGGAATTATGGCGTCACGATGACATTCGACGGCACCGGCGACGTGATTTACTATATGGAATCCGCCAATCCTCAAAATACAGATAGTCCTGATTATGTCACTTTTCCATTCCGCGAGTTGAACACGATTCAATCTGTGGGCGGCACGGGACGTTTAGTCGGTTATATTGGCGAATATCCGACGGGGAGTGCGCAAGTCAGTCTGTACGGGGCGGCTTTGCAATACGCACGGGATGGTGGCTTGCTGGCCCAAGATTACGGCGGTCAAACGATTATGATTGGTCGGCCACGTTTATTTACGACCTTCGGCACCAGTGCCTTCTATTCCTGTTGTTTCCCGAATCCGGGCCTGAATATTATTGATACGCGGAATGGTGAAAAAGGTATCTATGACAATCAGTTTATTCCCGGACCCGCCAGTTTGAACAGCACGCGTTCGCGTTTAGCTGGCCCGACGCTCGATGGCAAGATTCGTGTCATTGATTTGATTAGTGCGGGGACGCGCGATTATGAAGCCAATGTTGGCACGATTGAACGGGTGGCGTGGTCACTCGATGACAAAGATTTATATTTGGTGGCCCGTGAAAATCCGCGTGCGCCCTTGGAACCGAATCCAATTATTGTCACGCCAATTGATGCGCGGAGTGCGTTTATTGTCGTGTGGCGCTTGAATCTGACCACCGGACGCCTGCAACGGATTGGCGAACTCGGCGATTTTTATGGGGTTTCCTCAATGGCCGTGACCCATGATTATGTATTTGTGGTGGCCGTGGAGCGGAATGCCAAATTAGTCGAGGATTTGAACGCTGGACGTTTGCCGGCGGACATTTCGTTGAGTGATCCGCGTTTAACGAGTGATTATTTGCCCTCAACCGTTTTGTTCCGCATCCGACCGGATGGCACTGAAGCGTTTTCGGTCATGGCCGATGTGTGGGGCGTGGCCGCGCGACCAAGAAGATAAATCATCGGGAGGCTTAATGAGCAAGCTATCACCCAAAATCACCCATTTTGAATGGGGTGTTACACAAGTTGAAGGCTATCCCACTGCGTTCAAAGATGTCAAACTTTATCCGGGAGGGGCTCGTGCTTGGGATTGGAGCGAAACGGGCACCCGTCATATACCCGGCATCCAACCCGCCGATGTGCAAGAATTACTTGAACAGGGCGCGGAGATTGTGATTTTGACGAAGGGTGTGCACGAACGCTTGCAAACTTGCCCCGAAACATTGGAACTCCTCGCCACGCAACAGATTGAGGTTGAGGTTTTGCAAACCGAACAGGCCGTCGCGCGTTATAACGAACTGTGTGCAACGCGGGCCGTGGGTGCGCTCGTCCATTCGACGTGCTAAATGTGTTATTCTATACAGTATAGAGATACAGGTATCCAAGGTTAATCATGATAAAAGTCCACAGTATAAACACAATCATATCTGATCCTGATATTAAGAATGGCCAACCCATCGTGGTTGATACTCAGATTCGGGTTGTTGATGTTGTCGCGAGTTTTGTATATCGCGGCTTAACGCCCGAAGAATTAGCCGCATCTTATAATCTGACAATGGCTCAAATCTATGCTGTGTTGGCCTATTATTATGACCATAAATCAGAAATAGATGAATGGTTTCGCCAAGATGCTGAAGAAGCTGAAGTTTTACTAAAAGAGCTTGAACAACAGGGGAAGCTATACCGCATTGAGCGCTTGTAAATATTATTTTGATGAAAGCGTTGAATTGGCTGTGAGTACTCAGCTTCAGGCACAGGGTTTTGATGTTGTTTCAGTCCATAGCTTAGGGACACTTGGTGAAACAGATATTGTGCATTTGCAGAAAGCAACTGAAATGGGTCGGATTCTGTGTACCTATGATAGTGATTTCTTGCGTCTAGCTGTGGCAGGCCATGATCATGCAGGCATCGTTTATGCACCCCGTCAAAAAATTGGCATCGGTGGTTGGATACGCGGTATTCGTGCTCTACATGGCAGTTTGGACGCAGAGGATGCTATCAATCAAGTTTTCTATTTGCCGTAGATCAAGATCAATAGGCTGATGCCCCTACAAAATGGGCGGACTTGTATCCGCCCATTGTTTGTGAGTACAAATGCATTTTATAGATGACGGGTCATAAAATCGGCAAGGAGTTTATACGCCCGAATTTTTTGCTCAATATCCGTACTGCCATGTCCCTCTGCACCGAGTTCAACATATTCAAAATCTTCGCCTTCGACTTTACCCAGCTCAAGCAACCGATCCCGGAAAATACTGGCTTGCTCAATGGGACACCGTGGGTCATTAATGCCATGCACAATCATCAATTTACCTGTCATTTGATGTGCAAAATTGATCGCACTCCGATCCTGCCACAGATCGGCATCTTCGACTGGATCGCCCATTTGTAGATTAAGATAGTATTTGAAGTGCTCCATGCTTGAATCATAGAGTTTGCGCAGGTCGGTAATGCCAACCCAAGCGACCCCGGCTTTCCATAAATCCGGTTTCTTGGTCATGGCCATAAACGTCATATACCCGCCGTAACTACCGCCGAAAACGCCAATTCGTTCTGAATCAACTTCCGGTAAGTTGACTAAATAACGGTGCGCACCTTCCACGTCTTCCAAGTCTTTGCCGCCCCAATCTTTGAGGCAAGCATCGCGAAACTCAACACCATAACCCGTACTGCCC
>JBNLCD010000439.1:0-5207 GCA_050303635.1 Anaerolineae bacterium | reverse complement strand
ACAGGGGAGGCGGACTTGAGCACATTCCATTTTCACCCATGTATGGGGGAGATGGCGCGTTAGCGACAGAGGAAACCTTATCAACCTCATTATTTTGTCACACTTCAGCAGGCCGTTGCTTTCCCACGTTCCCGTTTGTACCAAGCTGCTTATGTTCCCGCCGAAGGAGCCAATTTTTCTAAAAGGGATAGGGCATCTGCATACGTGTCGGCTAGATAAAACTTGTGACTTACCCCTAATTTCATGAAGTTTTCCTGGAATTGCGATAAAAGTGCTTCATTGTTTTTGCTTGTGGTCACCAGCGCAATAAGATCGTCACGCTCTAAGACGGCTTTAATTAAATTATTCAGCCGATTATCAACCACTTTATCGTCAAAATACATCATGTTGAGCATATCTACCAAAATATATTTGAGCGTGTGTTGTTGGGTATACTCATAAATCTGGGTATAGGTTGCCAAACGGTCTTGATAATTTAGAATGCCGCTAAAGTGAAGATAGATGGTGTGATCATTGATAAATTCAATCTTAACAGACAACATGCCTCCACATAAATAACTTAGGAAACGGGGCAAAAAAAATCAAGCCAGATGGGTAATTATGTAATTGGTTGGCAACGATGTTAGACGGCAAAGTGGCGACATATTAACTCATACAGAGCGTTTTTTACAAAAGCACAACTTCCGCTAAATTGTTTCGACGACAATGATGGCCGTTCGGTAATTGAAACATGTCGATGATACAAATTTTTATTACTACCCTAGACTTAATTATCACTTCTGCATCTAAATGATAGTGAAATATAGGGCATAATAACAAGACATTCGCATAATTTTCGTTTTTTCTTAATGATTGGCGCGGGGTTGGATTGTGTTCGCTTGGCGTCATCAAAAATAAAAGAGACACCATCACATTGATGATATCTCTGTCTGTTCTTAGATTGGTTGGAGATTGATTTTAACCGTAAATGGTCCAGACGCGGTGAATAACAAGTGTTTTGGCGCTAAAGGGCATGTTGATTTGGTGGCGTGTAATATCCACAATTTCCATATTGCCCGGATCACCCAGCGTCGTGACATATTGTTGCAATGCGAGGCCAGTGGGCTGAGAAATAACCAAGGCCAGCATCGAGACGGTAATCATCAAAGGGAAACGACTTAACCGGCTTAAGAAATTACGCCCCCCCACCGTTGCAATAAGTGTGGCAATGCTCGTAAAGACCCCCGATGTGACCAAACCCGTCCCGCAATTGGGATGCACCGCCAACATATGCTCGCCACCCCGCATCCGGTCAATGGCTTCTTGAGCGGCGTCCAGAATATCTTCGGTTTGCAAATCACCATAAACAAAGAATCCATCGACAGTCGCCCGTCCCGCCATACTTTGCTTAACACGTCGGCTCAAAATATGAATGGTGGCGTGCTCTAAACCATGATTACGGCGAACACGTCGAATAGGACCTATATTTAGGATTGGGCGAAAAACACTCGTCGCCAAATTAGTCATGCCGGGTTAAATCTCCATCAGTTTTATGCGTTATAAATAGCGTAGCAGGTTTATATTAACAGAACAATAGATATTCAATCCAAAATGGAGTTGAACATCCAGTCATTACTACCCTAGTTTGATACGCGGTAGCGTAAGAGTGTCCACAAGGCAATAAAGAAATCATACCATTTGATTTTCTTGCCCTCATCCCATTCACGCCCATTATAAGAGATAGGCACTTCGTAGATGCGCACCCGTCGCTTCAGGATTTTAGCGGTGACTTCCGGCTCAATCTCAAAGCCAGTTGAGCGCAATTTGATATCCTTGATTAAATCTGCCCGAAAAACTTTATAGCAGGTTTCCATATCACTGATGATTGAGTTATAGAGCATGTTGGTGATGAGCGTCAAAGATCGATTGGCAATCATATTCCAGAAGAACATGGCTTTGCGCGGTCCGCCCAAGAAACGCGAACCATAAACAACCTGTGTGATACCTTCGCGCAGGGGTTGAAGGAGTTTGGCGTAATCGCGGGGATCATATTCTTGGTCGGCATCTTGAATCAAGATAATATCACCTGTCGCGGCATGAATACCGGTGCGCACTGCCGCGCCCTTACCTTGATTCTTTTCATGCAAAACGACTTTTAGGATATCAATCTTGGCTTCTAAGTCTGGCAATATATCGCGTGTGCCATCCGTTGAGCCATCATCAACAATAATGATTTCGTCAGCTTCTTCAACAGCCAAAACGCGGTCCAAAACATCAGACAGTGTTTTGTGCTCATTATAGACGGGAATAATGACCGAAACTTTTAAATCCAAATCTTCCACGAAAAAAATCCTTCAAGCAATCTAAATTGTTATTAAACTTGCGCTATAATAGCGACCATTGTGAGATAAAGCTATAGCATGTCAAGGATGTCAGGAGAAGGTAGGTCATGCGCACACCGCAAATCAATACGTATAGCATTGTGGCTTATGATAAAGACGAACAAGCTTGGGGCGTGGCCGTCGCTAGTAAATTTCTGGCCGCCGCCGCTGTGGTCAGTTGGGCGCAAGCCGGGGCCGGGGCTGTAGCCACGCAAGCCTTTGCGAAAGTTGGGTTTGGGCCTGATGGTTTAAAAATGATGGGTGATGGTCTCAGCGCTGAAGCGACTCTCGCAAAATTACTTGCGGATGATCCTGACCGTGAACATCGTCAAGTAGGGCTGGTGGATAAAAATGGCGGCGTGGCGGCACATACTGGTTCTGAATGTTTTGATTGGGCGGGTCATTTAATCGGCGAGAGTTTTACTTGCCAAGGCAATATTTTGACAGGCGGCAACACCCTCGAAGCGATGGCTGAAGCATATCGTTCAACGCAAGGTGAATTAGCCGACCGTTTAGTCGCGGCGCTTTTGGCGGGTGATACCGTCGGGGGTGATAGTCGCGGCAAACAAGCGGCAGGTGTTTTGGTGGTCAAACCGCAAGGTGGTTATGGCGGCGACAATGACCACTATCTGGACTTGCGCGTCGATGATCATCCGGACCCCGTTAATAAATTGATCGAATTAGTGGATATGCATCATCTTTTCTTTGGCGAAAATGACCCTGAAAATTTGTTGAAAATTACACCCGCGATTGCCCAAGAGTTGCAAGTTATTTTGAAAAATCTCGGTTTTTATTCGGCTGAAACGCATGGACAGTGGGATACAGCCACGCTTGACGCATTTTGGGCCTTTTGCGGCAATGAGAATTTAGAAGAACGCTGGACACCGGACGAAAATCCCGACACAATTGATCGCGTCGTTTTAGATTATATTCGCGAACGTTTTGGTGCTTAAGCAATAATGCGGGATGGGTTATAAAACCAGCGGGTGAGGCATGCCTCACCCCTACCAAGAGATGTTGTAAAGAAGTCGTTTGGTAGGGGCGACACATGGGCCGCCCGCACATGATTGATCCTCATTATTGAATCAAGCCGAACGTTTCGCTAGATATTGAGGGAGTTTATGACCGAAAAAATTGTTCGTATTTTTGGCGTGCCGATGGATTTGGGGCAAGGCCGACGCGGGGTAGATATGGGGCCCAGTGCCGTCCGTTATGCGGGCTTACAAAAACGCCTTGAACGTCTCGGCTATCAAGTGATTGATAGCGGGAACATCAAGGTGCATCAGGCTGAAGAATTGATTGATGAAGCCGTAGTCCCAGAGTTTGAAGGTCTCGCCCATTATTTACCAGAAGTGGCTGATGTCTGTCAGCAAATTTATGATGTCACGCGTGCCTGTGCCCGCAAACAAGAACATTTTATTTTTGTGGGCGGCGATCACAGCATTAGCATTGGCACGGTGTCCGGCATGGTGGATGAAGAAGAACCCATGGGACTCATTTGGATTGATGCCCACGGTGATTTCAACACACCGCGCACCTCGCCGTCGGGAAATGTTCACGGGATGCCCGTGGCCGCTTTGTTGGGGATGGGTCCGGATATTTTAAGCCGCATTGGTGATAAATATCCCAAGCTCAAACCCGAGCAAGTCGTGATGATTGGGATTCGTGATTTGGACGATGCCGAACGCCGCAATCTCAAAACTGCCGGAATCAAAGTTTATACGATGCGGGATATTGATGAACATGGCATTGCCAGCATTACCCGTCAGGCCTTGGTCCATTTAAGCAAATACAAAACCCTCCATGTCAGTTTCGATTTAGATTCGCTTGAACCGGAAATTGCACCCGGTGTTGGGACCCCTGTTCCCGGTGGATTAACCTACCGTGAAGCCTATTTATTAATGGAAATTTTAGCGGACAGCCAAAAGGTGCGTTCGCTGGATATTGTTGAGATTAACACCATTCTTGATGAACGAAATGCGACGGCTGAAATTGCAGTTGAATTAGCCGCAAGCCTATTCGGTCAAACCATTTTGTAGTAGCATAGATTGTGTTCGATTGTGCTCGTAGGGGCGGACGAAGTCGGCGAAGCCGGATGAGGTCGCCCTCCAAAACCAGATGTGAAATGCGATGCGTCACAAACTTTTAAGCTTAACCATTGTGTTAGCCGTTGTTCTTGTGGGTGGGCTAACTGGATGCAATGTTTTGAACTCTGACCCGACTGTGACTCCCATTTATGTGACCGCCACTTCCGGGTTTATCATTGTTACCAATACGCACACACCGACGGCTTCACCTGTGCTGGCTCCATCCGTGGATGTGAGTGCAAATCAGACCGAAGTCGCGGCGAATGTAACACCTGTTTCGCCAACACCCACGGCGACAACTCTGATTACAAATACGCCGACATTTACGCCAACCCCTTCGGTTACGGCGGCGATTCGGGGCGTCTCACCCTATTTACCGGTCGGCGCTGATCCCGATGACCCCACGCCAGTTTTAGGGATTGTTGCGGATACCGCAGATTGTAGCGTTCAGCCAATGGGTGGATTTGCCAGTATTTACGAATCGAATCCGAGTGTGGCAACGCAACTTGGTTGTCCAACAGGCAGTGCGATCACCGGCGATTCAGCCTATCAACCTTTTGAACGCGGCCTGATGATCTGGGTTTCGACTCAAGGCGCCATTTACGCGTTCTATAACACCAGCACCTATCAATCTACCGCGGATACATGGCAAGACGGAGTTGATCCGAGTAGCACGGGTGCGCAACCCCCATCACCTAGTCTCCAAGAGCCGATTCGCGGATTTGGTAAAGTGTGGCGTGAAACCCCCAATGTCCAAGCG
>JBNLCD010000438.1:0-5215 GCA_050303635.1 Anaerolineae bacterium | reverse complement strand
GGCGGGGCCGCTGTGCCTCGCCATTGAAATAATAAATATCTTTCCCTTTTTATGCGCTAGAACTCCGGCGGTTCAAAAAGTTCGGCCCGACCACGACTCAACCAATCCCGCGCTGGACCGGTGTCAATTTGCGGGAAATGGGCATCAATCAAGTCGTAGGTTTCAGTGATGAGTTCCCGCAATGTCGCTAATGCTAGGGTGGGTTCGCCCCGCAGGATGACTGTTAAGCGTTCTAGTAGATTGGTCGGTTTGAGGAGAAGTTCATCCGGCAAGCGATACAGATGTTTAAAGCGGACAGGTGGAAATTCACGGTTCAAGCCATAGAGCACAAACAAAATTGATTCACAGGCGCGCGTCATCAGTTGATTGTAAAATAGCCAATCTTCACGAACGCCTAGCATTTTATGACTCGATATCGTCAGATAATCGCGGATAATTTGTTCCGCAAGAGGCAGTGGGCATTCCTCAATCTGCGTTAAATAAGGCCTCAGAGCGTCCTCACCAAAATGGACATAACTTCGTTTGAGCGAGTACAGATCAACATACTTATGATAGTTGTGTTCATGATCAACTACCACATCCTTGACCATCTTGGCGAGACCCGATAAGAGCACATGATTCAAATCAACTTTGAGGCCCTTGCTCCGGTCACCCCCCACATAAAACACATCTTCCCATATAAATTGCGCCGGATCGGTATCGGGTGGCGATTCACCCATTTCGGTGACAAAGTCCCGCATTTTCTCAGCCACAATTTTGCGTTGGGCTTGTGTCGGCGCGGTGTGCCAATAGATAACTAAATCGAGATCAGAGAATTGATCCGCAAAACCATTCGCCAAACTGCCAACGGTTAACACTGCCGCGACGTCGGCAAATTCTTGATAAAATTCCGCGACTTGTTGGGTGATTGCTATACGCCAAGCGAGGGCATTCGCCATAAATTGTCCTTTTGTTGCATACTTAGATAAACGATCAACTGACCTAATTACAATCGAGCCGTAATATTAGGTTCAAAACTGCGGACATTTTAGGATAACAGAATGCAGATTTTTTCAATCATTTCAGCGGCTTTATCCATTGCAATGGTAAGCTTGCGCTTGATCAAGGGCACAACCAATCGCGTCAAAACCATTGTCACCAAATCTAAAACACCCTCGCACCTTGCCTATCAAGTAATTGAATCGAATCTGAATCTTTATCGTGAACCGTCACTGTCTAGTGAAGTGGTGGGGCGTGTTTCAGCGGGCGAAATCGTCGTCAGTGGCACGCTTATTGGCCACCAAGCCGACCGCATGATTTGGCGACAACTTGAAAAGGGCTGGGCTCCTGAAAAAATGGCTGATGATTCGATTATATTTCTAAACCGTCTATAATTCAGTCTTTGGTTATAAATGAAATAGGTCATTGAAGCGACGATGCGAAATAAACTTTTTCCCCTCATTATTGCAGTTCTGATCCTAAACACGGTTTTTAGTAGCCATTCTCAATCTGTGGCAGGGCAAACAAATGATTATGAGCTCTATATATCATGGGATGGTCTCCTAAGATTCCCTGTACCCAAAGAATGGCATCCAGAAGAAGAACTCGTTTTTCGATTTCCCGAAATCACCCTCTCCTCACAAGCCGATTTAGACCCTGTTGAGCAATGTCAATTAGATCGGAACGTAAGTTTTGCGCATGAACCGACTGACCTAGCGACTATTTCGGTGTCTTTACTGCATCGACGTGAAGCAGACGATTTGTATGCTGAACTTACCAACACACCCAATACCGCCAGTGTCGAGCACCAATTTGAAAACAGAACAATCACTATCTTTAACAAAGTAGCGCTGAGTGCTGGCCTTTCGGGTGATGTTGCCATTTTTGATTATGGTCTGGATTTTGCCGTAATGGTAAGGGGCGTTGCCTGCAATTCTTCTTATGAAAATTACAGTCCACATTTTGAACATTTGGTTAATAATCTGGAATTTTCCAAATCTGTCGAAAATATTGTGGGGCAGACAATTTCTATTCAGGAAATTGATGGTAGTTTCTCATATCTGGCTGTCACCGCCGAGGGCGCTATCTATCTTAAATCTGAAGATGACCCTGAGCTTTTACTGGGAAATAGTGATTCAGAAGAGATGACGAGTATACCGATTCAGCCTTCATCTAACATATTTATTGATAGCGCGAACCAGTTATGGTTACTGTCTGAAGATTATTCAACTTTAGATGTTTATGACGATCAAGGTAATCCCTTGCAGGTGATCGAATTGGGAGATATTTTTGCGAATTTTACCGATGATGTTTACGCCAGAAGATCCTTATTTATCGATGAAGATTACATTTATATCATGATCTCAGATTTGTTTACATCGCTCGTCGTGATTGCGGATCATACGGGAAACATCGTTTCTGAATTTACTGTGCCGATCACAGAAAATTCTTATGATTTAGGCAATCATTATATATCAACCATCTGTGCTTATGACGGAAAAATCTATATTGCAAAATCCCACCAAATCATAGTGACAAACTATGCGGGTGAGATTGAACGAGCATTTTTCGGCGATCATCGTATTTATGACCTTATCAAAGAAACACCTACCACTAATTTTGGCATTCAAGACATGGTTGTCAATGAAACCGGTGTGTATGTAGCCCAACTCAATAACCATGTTGTCCACTACGCCTTAGATGGCATTTATATCAACGAAGCATTTGTGGATCGGAATGGGTATTACATCAATCACATTACGGACATTCATATTGATGATAACCAGCATCTATGGGCGCTGATGAACTCCCCCGAGGGGGCCACCATTGTGATCACAGATTTAAACAATCCCCCGCATGAAGACTAACGATTAGAACAAGCACGATCATTGATTTACATATTGCCGTCATTGATCGTGCTCATGCTTTCTGTTTGATATTTTTCCTTTACAACCTGCCGCCCACGCATTACACTGAAAAACGAACACACCTCCATCTGTACATATAGATGTCTGGCTGAGGACTTTTTATAAGTCCTTTTGTGTTCTGTGGTCGAGGTTCCCACATTATCAAAACACAAGGAGAATTGAATATGTCTTACGACCTCAAAACGCTTGGTTCAACCGTGCGTGAATTTCAGGGCTTTGATACTTTTCCGGCCCCACCAAATGTAACCCTCGTCAGTATGGAATCTGATGAACTCACGGGCTTATGTCCCATCACCGGACAACCCGACTGGTACAGCATCAAAATTGATTATGTGCCCGATCAGCTTTGCCTCGAAAGCAAAACGCTCAAGCTCTATCTACAAAAATTCCGCAACGACGGCATCTTTGGTGAATCGCTAGCTGGCCAAATTGCCGACGATATTTTTGACGCCCTTAAACCCCATTCTGTGGAAGTGCGTCTCGTGCAAAAACCACGCGGCGGTATTTCGATCACGAGTGTGGCTGAACGGAAGCAGGTGGCGGAATGAAAGCTGTAGCCATCGTTTCCGGCGGCATGGATAGCATCACTTTAGCCTACCGTCTCAAAGATGAAGGCTATGCTTTGCACATGCTCAGCTTCAATTATGGGCAACGCCACCGCAAAGAAATCGATAGTGCGCGTTATTTTGCCGAAGAACTTGGTGCGGAATTCGATATTATTGATATTTCAAATATCCAACCGCTCCTCAAAGGCTCGGCGCTGACCGATGACTCGATTGATGTGCCGCATGGCCATTATGCCGAAGCAAATATGAAGCAAACCGTTGTGCCCAATCGTAACGCGATTATGTTGGCGTTGGCGTGGGGCGTCGCCGTGGCTGAACAAGCGGATGTGGTTTCGCTCGCCGTGCATTCGGGCGACCATCATATTTATCCTGATTGTCGCCCCGCTTTTATTGATAGCATGAATGCGGCGTTACGGATTGGCATGGAAGGTCATCGCACCGATGGCTTGCACATCTACGCGCCGTATCTACAAGTGGACAAAGGCGATATTGCGCGCGACGGCAAACGTCTCGGCGTGCCTTATCATCTGACATGGACCTGCTACGAAGGTGGCGAGATTCATTGTGGGGAATGTGGCGCGTGTGTCGAACGCCAAGAAGCATTTTATCTGGCGGGCGTAGACGATCAGACTCCCTATAAAGTGACGCAAGTTTTCGACGGGAGCTAGGGATGTTTACGATCACCAAGGAATTTCATTTTTCAGCTTCCCATCAACTTGATCTCTTGCCACCCGATCATCAATGTGCGCGTTTTCATGGTCATAACTATATTGTGGAAGTGGTTTTGCAAGCCGAAGCCCTCAACGAAGTCGGTTTTGTGGTGGATTATGGCGATTTGAAACCACTTAAGTGCTATATTGATGATTGCCTCGATCACCGTCATCTAAATGATGTGTTGCCGTTCCATACCAGCGCCGAAAATATCGCCAAACATCTCTATGATTGGTGCAAAGCGCAATGGACGGAAACCGTCGCGGTCCGCGTCTCCGAAACACCCAAAACATGGGCGGAATATCGTGAATAAATATCCGGTCAACGATTTGTACTATACGATTCAAGGTGAGGGTGCCCAAACCGGCATCCCCGCTGTTTTCTTGCGACTCCATGGTTGTGATGTCGGTTGCCCGTTTTGTGATACGCGCGAAACATGGGACATGAACCCCTCTGATGAAGTGCCGACTCTCCCACAAGCCATGGTGCTCCGCCATGCCTATGTGTGGCAAACCGCCGAGGAAATTGCCACGCAGATTGAGATTGACTATCCGAGTGCGCCGTGGGTGGTCGTGACAGGCGGCGAACCGGCCCTCTATCCTCTCGCGGAACTCGTCACGAGTTTGCAGAAAATCGGCAAAAAAGTCGCCATTGAAACATCCGGCACGGCGGCAGGTCATGTTGATGCGCATTTTGATTGGGTGACGGTGTCGCCGAAAATCAATATGCCGGGGAAAAAGCCCGTTCTCGCTGAAGCGGTGGTTGTCGCCGATGAAATTAAGCATGTGGTCGGCAAGAAATCCGATGTGGATGTGCTCGACGCTTTTCTCGACGCGTATCCCTTGCCCTATGATGTGATTGTGTGTCTGCAACCCATCAGTCAAAGCGAGCGCGCGACGGAGTTATGTGTGGCGACGGCTAAAGAACGCGGTTGGCGCTTGAGCATTCAAACGCATAAATATCTGAATCTGCCGTAATAGTTAATTGATGATATGGAAAAAGCGGATAGGCACATCGGCCTATCCCTACCAC
>JBNLCD010000437.1:0-5217 GCA_050303635.1 Anaerolineae bacterium | reverse complement strand
GGTTGGCCACCGGGTTACCTAGCGACGCCAGTTCCCCATCCCATTCCGAATCTTCTTCGTTGGCAAAGGGAGCACGGCTTAGTTCCAGTGATTGCAAACCCTTAAGCAATGATTCGCGGAAGGTGCGACCAATCGACATGGCTTCCCCAACAGATTTCATTTGGGGGCCAAGGGTGGCATCCACTGAGGCGAATTTTTCAAATGCCCAGCGCGGTAATTTCGTTACCACATAATCAATGCTCGGTTCGAAAGCGGCCACCGTGCTTTGGGTAATATCATTTTGAATTTCGTGGAGTTGATAGCCCACGGAAACCAGCGCCGCAAACTTCGCGATCGGGAAACCTGTGGCTTTACTGGCCAAAGCAGAAGACCGACTGACACGCGGATTCATTTCAATGACCAAAACGCGCCCATCTTCGGGATTTATGGCGAATTGCACATTGGAGCCGCCGGTTTCCACCCCAACAACGGACATCACAATGCGGGCTTGATCACGTAATCGTTGATATTCGCGGTCAGTGAGCGTCATGGCTGGGGCCACGGTAACGGAATCACCGGTATGAACTCCCATCGGATCAATATTCTCAATGGTACACACCACCACGAAATTATCAGCACGGTCGCGCATTACTTCGAGTTCAAATTCTTTCCAGCCGAGGATACTTTCCTCAACCAAAACCGTACCAACCGGACTTTCTTTGAGACCAAAGCGTACTTTTTCTTCAAAATCTTCGGCTGAATAAGCAATACTTCCACCGCTTCCACCCAGCGTGAACGAGGCGCGAATAAGAATGGGAAACCGTCCAATTTCTTCCGCGACAGCTTGGGCCTCTTCCAATGAACTGACCATCTTGCCAAACGGCACTTCCAACCCATTGGCAATCATCACTTCCTGAAAGAGTTGACGATCTTCGGCAATACGCATGGCTTCTAGATTTGCGCCAATGAGCTCGACACCATATTTATCGAGTATGCCGGATTGGGCAAGTTCAACACCCAAATTCAGCGCAGTTTGACCACCGACGGTTGGCAAGAGCGCATCCGGTTTTTCTTTGCGGATGATCATTTCTAAAACATCAACCGTCAGAGGTTCAATATAGGTCGCATCGGCTAATTCAGGATCGGTCATGATGGTCGCCGGATTACTATTTACCAAAACGACGCGATACCCTTCAGATTTAAGGGCGGTAATCGCTTGGGTTCCACTATAATCAAACTCGGCGGCTTGCCCGATAACAATCGGACCCGCGCCAATGACTAAAATGGTTTTAATATCTGTCCGTTTCGGCATTATTGCTCCTTGGCCATCATTTCAATAAATTGCTCAAATAAGTAATCGGAATCGTGTGGACCCGGGGCGGCTTCAGGGTGATATTGCACACTAAAAACAGGCAGTGTTTTATGGCGCAGTCCTTCACAGCACTCATCATTCAAATTGACATGGGTCACTTCAGCTTCAGTGGGTAATGTTGCAGGGTCAACGGCAAAATTATGGTTGTGCGCACTAATCTCCACCGTCGGATTATCCGTATATTTCACCGGTTGATTGCCGCCATGATGCCCAAATTTAAGGCGATAGGTTTTGGCACCTAAAGCTTGTCCCAGAATTTGATGTCCTAAACAAATTCCGAAAATCGGGGCTTGGCCAATGAGATTATTCACGGCTTCTACGGCGTAAGGTAAAGCCGAAGGATCACCGGGGCCATTGCTCAAGAAAACACCATCTGGATTTAGAGCTAAAACTTCTGCGGCGGTGGTCTTCGCTGGCACAATGGTGATGCGGCAACCATAGGAAGCTAACCGTCGTAAGATATTGCGCTTAATGCCGAAGTCATACGCTACGACGTGATAGGGATGTGTTTCGGCGAATTTGGCAAATTCCCAATTGGGATCAGTGGTGTCCGTCCAATGATAGGGTTCCTCACAGGTCACGGTTTGGACCAGATCAATATTATCAAGACCTTCCCAAGCTTGAGCTTGTGCCACTAAATCTTCATCACTGATGCTGTCATCCGTACACAGCACCCCTTTTAGACTCCCCACTGTACGCAGGCGACGCGTCAACGCGCGAGTATCTAAATCGGCGATGCCTATCACATTTTGTTCGGCAAGATAATTGTCCAGTGTATCCATAGCGCGCCAATTCGAAACAATTGGGCTCAGTTCACGGATAACAAAACCGCGCAAAAATGCGCGGCGGGATTCATCATCTTCAAAATTGACACCAGTATTACCAATCTGGGGAGCTGTCATCACAACAATCTGCCCAGCATAACTAGGGTCGGTTAATATCTCCTGATAGCCAGTGAGGCTTGTATTAAAAACAACCTCACCAACCTGAGTACCGATGGCACCAAAGCCGATTCCCGGCCAGATGCTACCGTCTTCTAAAGCTAATCGAGCGTTTTGCACAGTAAAATTGTTCTCCACTCACTATGAACAAATCACGCTTGATTATAGGAATTTTAAGTAAAATTAAAATGTGCGAAACCAACAAATACCTATAAATAACAGTATCTCTCTCAAAATAGAATTCGAGAGAGATACTGTTTAAGTCATTTTAGGATTGATAAATCGTTATCAGCGCTACTTAAGGCAAGCACGATTCCGGTAAACCGCCGGATACGATTTCAACTTTACCGTCAAATAATTGAACCCAACCAAAATTGGCGCTACCTAAGAAAATACTCGTCCAAATCGTTCCATCAATTTCAGTACAAGCGGTAACGACATACGTGTCAAATCCATTGCCGTCCCAATCATGCGGCAGGATGATGTCAGCGCCAGTGGATGTTCGGGCAACTTCACAATCGGGACAGCCATAGGCTGGTACTGGATTATGCGTATTAATTTTAATCATGCCTTCATTGGCAATAGGGTATGAACTCGTTGCGGCTGAGGCTAGTTGGAAATCATAAAATACGCCATTCAACGTGACATTGTCCAAATAACCGATGAAGTTTGCCCAAACACCGCCTGACTTTTGGCCAACTTGGAACAAAATAGCATATTGGTGCCATTCGGCTGTACTTGTGGTTGGGCTATAAATCTTGAGATCTGTGTTGGGAATACCATTGGTCGTACCCGCCATAATATCTGACCATAAAGAATAGTTGCTGGGCATATCGACTGGGTTTGGTTGACTGATAATGCGGCGGACACTCCACCATTGGCTACTGAGTGCATCATAGGTTTCCCAAGCGCCGATAGCGGGGTTACCATAACTATAATGTGGTTCAAATACCAGAATATCATCCCCATCGCCAATGCTCGTCCATTGACCGTCATTATTGGCGTCGACCATTAAATTCATGCTGATGGTTAACGTACTATAGGTATGGCCTGACGATGGTGAAATGAATGCGCTGTAGCTTAAACTCGATAGTGAGCCAAGCGTTGTACCATCCATATCAGTCCGTCCTACAAAGCCTTTGCCACCTGCACCAGAACCTGTCCCCGCGCCACTTTCCATTAAAATACTAGATGTGTCGCCATTCCCAAATGTTAAATCATGCGTAATGGTGGCTGTATTGGCTGTTGTAAAAAACCAATTTTGCACATTCGCTGAAGCTGTATTTGGCTGATGTAATGCAACTATAGATGCGACCACTAAAATTAAGATTAACGTATACCGTATAAACTTTGAAATCATTGTTATCTCATTCCCAAAACATATTAAATAAACAGTTCAATAAGCAGTATAGATTTACTTTAAATCATAAGCAAGTTAAATAATATACATCTTAAAACTATATCTTATTAGACAATCTGTATTTGGAAAGAGCTATACTTCACTTACCCGCATGAATAGAGGGTTCTTTAACCAATCAGGTTAAGTTAAAGCGCTTTTGGAAAATTTGTAAATTCCGGGAAATTCATACTTCAGCATTTTGTTTCCCGAAAAATCAATAACGCGGCGAGGAAAATATAATCACAATGATGCTCAAATTACGATGTTAGCGCCCCTTGCACTTGATGTTTATGTAGCAATATTCCTCTGAGCGAACGGATTACTTTCACCCAGTATCCAATTCATGACATCAACTTGTGATAGTTTTGCCCCTTCATCTAAAAATTCCTGAGGCGCGTTCGCTAAACTCGCGTATAACGCTTCAGCTTCTTCAGGATAGTATTCCTGTGTGATGTCATTGCCTAGAAAATGACCCACTAGGCGCGTGGTATCAGTTAGCCGTCCTGTTTCGCGCCAAACAATACATACCCGATAGAGATATTCGGGGATAAGAGTTTCGCGCAAGCCACGTTCAAGCGCAAAACGGATCGCTTCTTGAAGCACATTTTCGGCTTGCTCCCAATCTTGTTGTCTCACATAGATATCGCTGATATTGACGTAGGCAATCCCCTGCCCACGAATATTATTAACTTGTCTAAATTTAGTGAACGCTTCTTTAGTTTTGACTAAACTAGTGTCTAGATCACCCATAAATTTATAGGCAACGCCTAAATTAACGAGGGTTGATGCCATGCCTGATACATCTCCCCCCGCTTTAGAAATTTCATAAATGCGCAAATTATGGTTGATTAACTCGGCGTAGTTTTCAAGCTTATGGGCAATCCGCGATAATCTGAAGCGGATAGACATTTCTAAATTAGGTATATTGGATGTCGACACTTCATCAAGAAGTTTATTCGCCCACTGTTGAGCCTCTGCCAAATTTTCACTGCGGATTTCGGCTTCTACTAGATAGACCTCAGTCATAATGCGATTCGGAGTATCTTGATGCGCCAAATAATAATCATGTGCCGGCTGGGCAATAGCACGTATTTCTGATGGATCAAATACATCACGGAGGCGACGCAAACCAATACGGTGTTGCCAATCGGGTCGATGATGTTCTTGGGCAAGTTGATAACCTGTTTCGGTGTAACCAACACGTTCCGCCTCAGGAAAATGTACCCCGTGACTCAAAAGCCAATACACACGCAGTTGGGTGTCCAGATCCGTTTCGTGAGTTTCCAGTAATGGCAATGTGCGTAATAAAAGGGGAGCCGCTAGACCAAATTGTTGCGATACCGTCAGGAATGGCTCCACCGCAAGACACAGCATTTCTAGCTCTTTGGATGGATTGCCCGCACCATGCCAATGGTTAGCCAGCGTTTCGGCATAGGCCACGATATTATTGGTGTAAATCTTCTCGATGAGTACGGCAACTTTTTCATGAAGGCGTGGAAGTGTTCTTATATCAATATCGGCGAGAA
>JBNLCD010000436.1:0-5223 GCA_050303635.1 Anaerolineae bacterium | reverse complement strand
CAACTTTAGATACATCAACATATATCATTTTCACTAGCCGACCTAGCACATATGAATACTATCCTGAAGATGCATCAGTCGAATTTACACTGACTTATGAATAAGAATGTATTGAAGCAAAAGCTTGACCTTAGATGGAGACGTCTTTACAAATTGCCTCTATAAAGTTTATGCTAAGAAATTCACGGCGGAGATTAATTTCTCCGCCGTGTGCATTTAGCATTATTCAGATTGAAATCTAACCGTCTTAACTCAAGCGGTCAAACAAGTTCACCAATTGTTCCGGTTTCTCATCACTCTTTTCCGCGATCACATCACTGTATTCACGGAGACGTTCACTGAGTGAGCGTAAGAGCGTAACCGAGAGGTCTGGCTGATGGTTAATCAAAGCGGTCAGCGTTGAACGACGGACCAAGAGCATGCGTGTTTCTTTGAGCGCAATGGCATCATATTGGTGCGGTTTATCATCGAAAATCGACATTTCCGCAAAATATTCGCGATTGCCGTGCGTGGTTAAGCGCTTGACATTAGTTGTCCGTCCGCGTTGGGTGCGTTTTTGGAGCGCGACTTCGCCTTCAATAATAACGTAGAGGGCATCCCCAAATTCACCTTCACTAAACACAACTTGTTCAGGTTCAAATTCTTCTTCTTCGGAGATGCTCGCAAGAACCCGTAATTGGGAAATGCTCATTCCCGCAAAGAAGGGCACTTCTTTCAAGAAAATAACTTTTTCAATCGTACTAAGCATCTGACCCTCCATATTGATGTCAAGCGTTTCGCCCGCAGTCTTAAGGTGTTGCCAAGCAATGCGAGCGGTTTCTCGCACCAAAGGTTTCTCATCATTGAAGCTGGTCTTTACTGCCAATTTAACCATATCTTTGCTAATTGGCAAATTTCCATCTGCGTCTTTAAGATCTTTCTCATCCATTTCGACGAGAGCGTAAATCGCGGAAGCCCTTAACCAGCCATCATCATCTGGTAAATAGAGTTGGCGCGATGGTTGAGTAACTTCATTCGCCATACGTAGATTTGGCCATAATTGGAAGAAAGCTTGCCATTTGGTAATCGGTGCCAGTTGTAAATCGGTGCGCCACCCTTCAATTTGACTGGTTAAATCAGCGCCGGTATACAACGGGGCCACCCGGTTAGCCACACCAGCCGAAGTCAAAGATTCCAGCGCTTCAATGGCGTTCGCTTGTTTAATCTTATCTTTATCACGTAAAGCATTGCGCACATTGGTGGATTCAACTTCCGTGCTGAGTGCGCCGAGCAACCAGAAGAAACGATCCATCAATTCCACTTCTTGTTCTTGCAATGTATTGCACAACAATTGCACACCCGGTGTTTTAATGGTAATTAAGGGCAAGCGTTGAGCCATCAAAGCATATGTGTCACCCACTAATTTATCCATGAGTTCAATGGCGCGCCGCCGCGCCCGGGTATGATTAGTGCTCGATAGAATATAGGCCGCACTTTCAGCGAGGAATTGGTTTTCAAGTTCTAGTGAGGCTTCTAATTCTTCGTTCACTTGTTGGCTTAAAATAGCACTGGCTTGTCGCCGCACCACAAAACTGCGGTCACCCAGCGCTTGCATCAAGAAGTTGGTAGATTCAGGGGTTTGGAAATGTCCCAAACCATCAACAGCGGCTAAACGCACCGTTTCATCAGTATCATTTAACAACCCACTCAATGTTTGGAGTGCTAACGCCCGAATTTGCTCATCGTGTGTGCTCGATGTCAAATTATCAATCAAACTCGCGGCTTGCCGCCGGACCATTGGTTCTTTGTCTTCAAGATAGCGTACCAACGTCCGCACCATGCGTTCAGAACCCGTGTTGGAGAGCACCGTCAAACCCTTGACCCGTGTTTCAGGTGGCGCTTCGGGGGAAATCCATTTGGAAAGATGTTCAACCCCCGGTGCCAGATAATAGAAGTCACCGGAGGCAATCAACGGCGGAATAACCATTGATTGAACATCCTCATCTTCATCCCGCAAGAGATAAAGGAAGAGATCGAGCAATTCTTCAGCTTCTTCATAGCCTTCGGAACCATCACCCACCAAAGATCGAATCGCCGATTGGCGAACGTGAACATCCTTATCCGTCACACCGACCACACACATTTGCCGGACTTGATCATTGGATTTCCAATGGTGACCGATAAGCTCAATAATGCCCGCGCGGACTTCACCCGGATGTTTTTCAGCAAGTGTTTGTAAGAAAGGAATGGCTTGTCGCCCTTGTAAATCGTTGAGCATTTCGCTCAAGAAGACTAAGAGCGCCTCATCTTCAGTTTGATTAATTCGCTCTTGCAGGAGGCGAATGGTGACTTCGCGCGGTTGATCTTGGTCCATATCAGCCAAACGGAAAAGATTGAGTTCATCTTCAGCCAACAAACTGGTCAAGGATTGGGCATAAGCACGACGTAGACGATGGGCAACAAAGATATAAATAATACCCACTGTCACGCCGATCAGTTGCAACGGTCCTACCGGGTTCTCGTTATTATCAACGAGCTCGATGGTCGCCTTGAGCGGGAAAACGAGAATAAGCCCCGCGACTAGGGTCCCCGCCGGAATAAGCAACCCGTTAAATGCCCGCGCCCGACCTTTAATTGAAACCGGAACCGCATTGTAGAGCAAACTATCAATTGGCGTTCGGAAAGCTGAACGCAAGGCAGTTTGATTAACACGGGCCAGAGAAGCACTGAAGATATTGGGGATCAGCATCAAGGAATACGATAACGCAGAAATGCCGGGGAAAACCAAATTAGAATTACCCACACCAAGCCGCGTAACAATCCGTGACAGGATAAACATTTGGATCGGTAAGGCAATGGCATTGGCCAACGCGCCTAAAAATCCATAAAAGGCCGCCAATTCATTTTCAGTGGCAAATTCTTTAGAGAAAAACACTTGTGATTCATAGTCTAATAGATAGAGGAGTAAAGTGCTTAAAAAGGCCGCCGCCGCCATCAAACGCAAGAAGTTTGATTGGGTGACAAAACCTGCCCCTTCTTTGATATTAGAAAAGAAACCTTGCTTATTTTCACTGGATTCATGGACATTAATCAGCGGTTCACGGCGGGGTGCATCCCATGCAATATAAGCCGCCCCAAGTAGAGCGATGGCCCAAGCAATAATGAGATTTTTGGTCCCTAAAGTTGTCGCAATGGGCAAAATCAGAAGACCCGCAATGATCCCGGATGTCCGCGAACCAGAGGCAATAAATGGGAAGTGGCGTTTCGCCGTCCGCGTGTCATAAAAGTCGGCAATATAGGTCCACGCGTGAATGCTGATGATAACTTGCAACACCCGTCCCGAAAGATATAAAAATATATAGCTGGGTTGGAATTCAAGTTCAATACCTACGCGGGCCGCTATTAGGATAATAGCCCCTATAATAGGAATTGTAACCATCAATTGCCGATTAGAAATACGATCAGCAAATGCAGTATAAACAATCAGGGTCATAATATTCAAAATCGCGTCAGCGATGAACATTATGGGTAGTTTATCGACACCTACTTGCTTTAGGAAAAGCGCCTCACTGCTTGCTTTGCCCCACACCACAGTGACGTTGAGCATAAAGGCGAATCCATAAAGTAGAAGTAAGCGCCGCCATTCTCCGGTACGAATATCAAAGACTCGTCCAAAAAATTTAGCTGTTGCGTTCATTCAACATTTTCCAATCGTTCGGCTAAGTCACGGGCACGCGGTATGATATCGTGCATATTGACATATTCCCATTCACCAAACCGTCCTAAAAGATGGATCCCCTGTTCACGCAAATAGTCACGAATGGTATTGACGGTTGGGATACGGTCAGGTGAAGGCATGGGATAGGCCATCGGCAAATGCAACATGCGTTGACCAATAATTTCATCGTCCTCGGTCAGAATCTTCATATCGATGAGGTCAGTGCGAATCTGCTTCAACAATGCTTCATCGTCCATCGGTGGCTGATCTTTATAGGTGACTTCAACCACCAGTGAACTAACGCCTTCGGGTGCAATTTCCGGCGAAATATTGCTTAAAATGGATACACGATGGAAGATAAATTCCCGATCATGGACGTAGATAAAATTCTTATCGCTAATTTTAGCGCGGTTTATCACCAAACAACCAGCTTTTAATGAAAGCCACGTTAAACTGTTTGCAAGTTGTTTTATCTCCGTGGGAATATCACTTATGAGCTTGATAAATGTAGGCAAAGGCATTGTACAAACGAGTTGATCATAGGTACTTGATGTGCCATCGGTAAAATGCAAGGTTTTATCCGCCAACTTGACTTCAGATAAAATTTTGTTGGTCTGGACTTGATCGGTATCAATATAGTTCAGATAAGCCTTCATTAAGGCTTCGATACCCCCGCGAATTGTATAGCCAAAATCACGTTCATGTTTGGTGTTTTGGAAAGCACCTTTTACCAGAGTTTTCAAATCAGGGCGAGGTACCCGCGCAGGTGCCCAGCGATGATCCATATCAGCTGTCTCGGTTTTCCACTTTTTTGATTCTTGCGGAATAATCAACATATCGGCGATGGGTTTGCCTAATTCATGATACAGCCACTCTTGGTAATTGGTGGGTTCTTTGCCATTGGCAAACGGAATCATTGTTTTGATATACCCGAAGATACCGTTTAATTTGGCATGGAGGGGTAAACCATACATATGTTTTTGAAATGGCAAGCGGGTATACACATCGAAACGGCGATGATAGCTCCAATCTCCAAATGGCAAGAAATGAATATTTTCACCCAAGAGTTTTTGTGTCACCTCAGTTGCATATTCATCCTTTAAGAGAAAAAGGCGGGGTGCATAATCAAATACACAGCCGGCGATAATTTCTGAGCGGTTGATACCACCCACTCGTTCTTCTTTTTCGAAAACGGTATACGGGTAATCATCTTGGTCAAGATGGTATGCGAGACTTAGACCCGCAATTCCACCCCCAATAATTGCTGTTGTTGGTTTAGGCATATGGATTTAATACTTCTCTACACTCTCGAAAAATTCAGATTGTGTTCTTTTAAAAAGAACCTTGGCGAGGACAATTTAGGGGACTACTGGGCGAGTAGTCTGGGAGTTCTTGCCTTTGAGCAAAACCTTTTATAGAAACATGGAAGCGACACGTGGGTACAGTTTCCAAGCTCCCCGTAGATGGCCATCTTTACACATCATAACTGTCCTTGCACGGGGCGTATAATAAAGTAGGGACAGCCC
>JBNLCD010000435.1:0-5231 GCA_050303635.1 Anaerolineae bacterium | reverse complement strand
CTTAGTTTTACCCTTGTCACTTGTTAGTTACCTAAATCCTAGCGTGTCTTGCAATCAATTTTGACAGAAATTCCCTTGGCCCAATCCAATTTCTTTGAATATCCAATTTGGGATATACCCAAGTCGTTTTGCTCAACTTATGCTCTTTAGTATAGCTTTTAAGTTTATGACACGTGGAACTCCGAGTACTGCAATTCATCTTCTTCAAAACTCAAGCTAGACCTGATGTTTTGATACGTAATTATTTTCAAAACAACTGGGTGGGAAAAGAACGCTTTTATTAATACAAAACCAATAACTAGCAATGATGACCATTTTTGATATGTCTATGGATCAGCATTTATAGATGTCTTTATTTGCGCGGTTATAGGGAGGATAATTATGTCTCATCAAAAAATGTCCAAACCTCAAAAAGATACACAGTCTGAAGTCTCTAAGCCACCAAATCAAAATCAATCTTTCATGCAAACACCTCACCATATTTTACAATTACAGCGCACACATGGTAACGCTTTTGTCAATCGAATGCTAAACAATAATGGACAAGTCCAACGTGCACCAAAGGGTAAACAACAAGATGACGAATACGAAAATTTTAAGATAGATCTCGCTAAAAACAAAGAAGATAAACTTGCTTTTATGGAAGTCATTCAAGAAGGCATGAAAGCCTTTAAGGCTGTTGATACGGCTAGCAAACTCCGCCAAACAACTCATTGGGCCGATATGAAACAAGAATATGGCAGTAAGCTTGAGGGTATGAATGTTAGCAAAGATACAAAAGATAGTTATTCAGCCATGCAAAGTAGGGATAAAGGCGTCGTTAATACGATTACCTATATTCGAACTGTGTTAAATCTCATCAACAATGTTTACATGTTGGTTGATGATGAGTCACGGCACGCCTATTTTCTTAAACTAAAATCAGAAATGGCTCAGAGTGATGCCTCTGCGGTTGCGACCGTAGCCGGCACCATGCGATTTGGCATATGGGTCCTGAATGATGGTATCAAATTAACTTCCCTCACCCTGCAGGGGTTGGCGGCGGCAGGCCAGCACTGGGATCTGGTTAGTCAAACAGGACGATTCGCCACTTTTGCCGGGGACATGTCCAGTTTTGCCGGCACATTTAGCAAAGTAGCCGGGGGTTACATAGCCGGTTTTAAAATTATGCAAGGTGTAGCGCAAATAGCTGGTGCTGAAAATACCCAAGAGGTGATTGACGGGGCTGTAAATACTGGCTTTGGTACTGTTGAGCTAGGTGGCATGTTAACGAGAGGTTTAGCAACGGCCTCTTCTGAAGCAACCAAAGCCGCTGTAGGAAACTTTGTGTCTAAGGCGAATGCATTTGCCTTGGCATTTTATATCACCTATGAAGAACTAAAATGGCTCACCAAAGCTGTTTATAGTGATACCATCCAACAAACAACCCTATTCGGTATCAACAAAACAATGGTTAGCTTGAATGACACGATGCAGGAATTTTTTCCCCAGCAGGCTATGATTCGGATATTTGTTGATGAAGCTTTAAAGGGCGATTTTACGCAACCTACCGAGCGCAATGCTTATTTAGCGAAAGAAATAGAAGAGGCTGTGCCTTCGACAATTTACTATGTTTACCAATTTTTTAATAAAGGGCGAAATTATTTACCCGATTATCCGTATATCTCATTATTCTTTGATCGCTATGCGAGTGATTTTGATAGGGCCTATGGGAATTATTATGCGCGCCTTAAAGAGGCTGAGTACTTCCCCGGTGAATCGATGTATTGGATTCTTGTCGGGGCGGCCTTTATGGACGTCGTTAAGATTATCTATAAGGTTGTCGCAGACTTGAGCGTTGCCGATAATCAGCTCTTTATTGTTGAGAATCAGATGCATTATCTTGCCGAAAAATATGGGAGTGGCCGTGGCAAACCCCATGAACCGACCTTAGATGACTTGAACAAACATGAAAAAGAACTCGCCGAGAAAAACAAAAAATAAGTAATGGACACAAAGGATGTGTAGCTAACTAAATTTCTTGATGGTTAGCTACACATATTTATCCTTAGCAAATTAAGTTGACATCCAAACGCCGCCGTTTACATCAAGCGTGTGACCTGTGATGTAGCTCGATAGGTCGGTGCCAAGAAAATAAGCCGCTTTGGCAATATCTTCAGGGGTGCCGAGGCGTTTGATTAGACAATCATCGATGATGCGTTCTTTGACAGCTTCCGGCCAATTTACGGACATTTCAGTGGGATAAATTGCCCCCGGTGTGATGCAATTGACGCGAATATTCAGCGGAGCCAATTGAATGGCTAAAGTCTTGGTTAAATTGATGACGGCCGCTTTGGCCGCCGCATAACCAATCGAGCCGGAGGGCGTACCGGTCCGCGCGCGAATGGAACTCATGTTGACAATCGCTCCGCCATTCGGCATGCGTTGGCTGGCCAGCACACTACACATATAAGCGCCCAATACATTGACTTCAAAATCCCGTTGCAGAGGTTCCGGTGTGAGCGTTTCGGCTGAGGCGCGACTGCTAATTCCCGCATTATTGACCAAAATCGAGATGTACTCGAAATCCTCCGCGATTTGGGCAAAAGCGTTTTCCACATCCGTCTGCTGAGTGACATCACATTGATAGGTCTTGGCGGTAACGCCGTATTCATCTTGCAGATGCGTGGCAATTTCCGTTAATTTTTCCTGCCGACGGGCCAGCAAGGCGACATGAATATTTTGTTGGGCGAAGTATTCGGCAATCCCCCGCCCAATGCCTGCACTTGCCCCTGTAATAACCGCAACTTGGGTGTTCAAATTTCTAACTCCGTTTAATTGGTTGGCTGTGGTGGTGGTGGAATACGTTCGCCCGTTTCAGCTAATTTCTTGATCCAATCGAGGTTGTTTGCCCAGCCATCCCCAAACCCTTTGAGATAATAATCGGGTACGTCGCCCATAAATTGGTGCGAGAGCGTTACACGGGTGGTGCCATCTTCTTCCGGAATGGTGCAGAGCACAACATTGCCCAGAATAGCGCCGAGCATCCCCATGTGGCCCGTGAATTGGATGTGATCATTGGGTTCAATCGATGTGACCATGCCCCACAAAATTCCATTTTCGTCACTGCCATCGCGGGTTTCCCAGAAACGACCACCAACGACGGGTTCAAGGCGCAACATATCTGGTTGGCGTGACATGCGGTGTCCCCACCAACCATTCACATCCAACAGGGCGGCAAAAACTGTTTCCAGAGGAGCACTGACAATGATTTCTTGCTCAATATGATGGGTGGTGATGGCAGGTGCAGACATGGTTTTTCCCTCAGCTAATTGTCCCAATTGAATTAACGATTGTGCCCATTGTTCTTCATACGGTCGGAGCCAGCGTTCATGAATTTGCTGAAGCGGCACCACATTCAGGTGGTTATAGCGAAATTTACCCTGACGTCGCACCAAAATGAGGTTGGCTTCTTCCAGAACACCGATATGCTTCATCACACCGTAGCGCGTTAAATCTGGAAATACATCACAGAGTTCGCCCGTGGTGTGTGGTTTCTCACGAAGCAAGTCTAATATATGGCGGCGCGTAGGGTCAGCCAGCGCTTTCCAAATGGGAGTTAGATCGTTATTGTTCATATGTGACTAAATTGTCACATGTTATGAGGAAAATGTCAAGTTTTCCATCTGATTAGGCCTTTTCGAATAATGCAATGGCTTCGGTGAATTCGAGAAATCGCGCATCTTCCAGCGGACTGGTGTAGTCATCAATATTGGTTTTGAGATGCGGATCAGCGCCATGTTTCAGCAGAATTTCAATCGCTTTAAGATCTTTATTTGCCACTGCATAATGAAGCGGGGTCCAGTCATTGATACCGCGCTGATGAACATCCGTCCCTTTTTGAAGCAGTAATTCAAGAATCTCATATTTATCGGAACGAGTCACCGAGAGCGTGCTGATTAACGAGGGAAACCCATCATGAACTTCATAATTGGGATCAGCACCTAAATAAAGCAAGGCCTGAATAAATGTTAAGGGACTCCAGGCGAGGGCATAGCCTAGCGGATAGTCACCCAAAACCATCCGCAATTCAAAAGGATGCATTTTTTTAGGGAAATCAGCCGGATTATCCAATAATGCGCGGATAGCCGCCAAATCTCCCTCACAATAGGCCGCATGAAGTTTTTGTGCTCGACTGGCCATGCTTTTACCCCTTCTTGGTCCTCGCCATGTTTGGGGAGGAACCTTTTGTAAATAAGTTTTCTAAATTTGATCAACGCTAGATTTCAGGCAGACAAGCCCGAATTGCTCTCATCCATGTTTGGCGAGGTGGCTTCTGCTATAAATTTTCACAGGTTATCCTAATTATAATTATAGTTGAGATAGACAAATATTGCTTTCTCTGTTTTAGTGTTTCTGTCCACCCGAACCAAAATACCAAATCTGCTAAAATGAAAGCATAACGGATTACCCCATGATCTGCAATTTTGATAATGACATAACTATTGGAAACACCATGAACAAAGATTTAACGCAAGTTCAGGGCGCAATACCCTATACGTATTGGACGGTGGAGAGAGATTCGGCTGTCCTAACAGATGGCGGGGTCATTGCCGAAGCGCTCCTCAGTTTATTTGTGAATGGGCAAGAGTTGGCCACGTTGATGTGTAGTCCCGTTGATCAAGAGGTGCTGGCGCTGGGCTTTTTGTATAACGAAGGCGTGATTGAGTCGCTGGATGAAGTGCGCCTCATCAAGGCCAATGCCACCTCTACCTCAATTGATATTTTTCTGAATCGGGCTGAATTTAATCCGCCGCGCCGTATGGTGTTGACGTCCGGCTGTGGAGGCGGCATTAGTTTGCAAGATTTGACAGTTAATCACCCGCCGTTGGATTCAAATTTCACGACCACACCGGAAATTTTGCAAACCCGTATGCGTGATCTCCAAGGTAAAGCCCAACTCTATAATGCGGTGCGCGGGGTACATACTGCAGTTTTAGCGGATAAGGAGCGTGTTTTGGTCAACGCGGAAGATGTAGGACGCCACAATACGATTGACAAAATTGCGGGCAAAGCCCTGCAATTACAAATTGAAACCCGCGACAAAATTATTTTAACCAGCGGACGCATTAGCTCAGAAATGCTCACTAAAGCGCGGCGCTTAGGTGTGCCCGTCGTGGCGAGTCGGACGGCTCCCACCAGCATCAGTGTGGAATTGGCCCAAGCGTGGGGCATCTGCATTGTGGGTTATG
>JBNLCD010000434.1:0-5235 GCA_050303635.1 Anaerolineae bacterium | reverse complement strand
TGGCGAAGCTGACCATCATGAAGATGAGAATGAGAGTGAACATGAAGAAGCCGGGGACCATCATGAAGAAACTGAACATGAAGAAACTCTTCATACCAACTAGGTAGACATACTACCTTAACTCCTTAGTGAAGCGATCTGATCAAGTGGTTAGGTCGCTTCACGTTTTTATTGGATTGCTAGCATCCATAGATATTCCACGACATACCATGTTTCTTCAGGGGTAAGCAATGTGCCGAAATTAGGCATATCCGTCCCCATGCCGCCACGTCGCAACTTGGCATAGAGCACATCACTGCGCATGGTGAACATATAGTTTAGGTCACTAAACGCAACCGGTTCAGCCGCAAGAATATTAGCCATAGGTCCCGCGCCATCACCACTTTGCCCATGACAAGCCGCACAATTACTATTGTAGTAAGATTCGGCTTGCGTTTGTTTTTCAGTGGCAATATCACGAAGCCATAAATAGACCACCACATCAATTAAATCAGCTTGTTCTAGGCTTGGATTTTCTGCTTCAAGAATTTCAAGTGCTTCCAGTGGTGCATGAGTCTGACGCCATGTCAAATCTTCAAAATAGGTGGGGAGCGTTATACTGTCAGATAATTGTTCACCGCGTTCCGGCGATGGTTGTTGCACAAATTCTATTGCATTCGTGTGAGTTTCATCTTTCATATGGACAGTATCGAGATGAACCGCATCTATATTTACCCCTTCTTCAGCTAAACCCATTATCACCGGATCACGCCAGGGTATAGGAACAGCATTCTGATTTTCAGGATCATAGACAGTGATGGTGCCACGCATCCGCCAATGATTAGGACTACACCATGTGGTGCAATAATAGGTATAGGTGCCGATTTCATCAAAGGTAACTGTTAACGCTTCGACATGGCCGGGGTCAACATTACCTAGATTCATATGCCAGCCCGGACCAATCGCGATACCATGCGTTACATCAGTGGATGTGAATCTTAGGGTTACCGTTTCACCCTTAGCAACCCGGATATTCTCAGGTGCAAAACCACCATTTTCCGGGGCAGATGCCGAGATGTTAATCATATGCTCTTCAGCATGAATATTCTTCTCAATATATTGATAGCCAAAGATGGTGGTGGGAAGACCAATCACAATTAGAACCAGCGCGAGACGAGCGAGCCATTCACGTTTCATCAATTTATCCCACATACAACCGCAGTAAAATAAGGGTGATACCCGACAAGAATCCGGTGAGGGGTAAGATAGCCACAAATGCTTGTTTATGAGTAGCATTGAGTTGCTGTGCAATTTTGTAGGCAGTATTGACAGCAAATAATAAACCCGCTGTCAAAATGCCAGTTTGTAAAAAGGGTAACATTGTAGCTCCCACAGGTTGCCAGCCGAAATCACGTGTACCAAATAGATTCCAGCCTGCGCCCAAGGGATCAGAGAGCACAGCGACAGCATAACTGCCATTAATCAAAGCAAAACCCAGGCTAAAGGCAATCCACGCCGCCAATCCCAAAGGCACCAATGTGTAAGCGTAATGAATGGTCAATTGACGGATAGAGTGTTCTTGTTTAGCGAGATACTTTGAAATAAACGCGGTGGCCATAAAAATGCCGGGTATCACCAGCAAGTTAATGGTTAAAAAACTGATAGCATAGACTGCCCAATGGACAATTGTATCCATGCTAGCCCAATTTTTTAACCAGCCCCAAGGGCCAAGTAAAACAGCAGAATATAAAACCGCACAACCAAGCATAATAAAGGCTTTATAAGCTTCGTCCATGCGTCGTTCTTTGGCAACGAGCAGATCACTCCCAATCGCGTTGACATTGATCACAATATTGTTCTGGGTGCAAGTTTTGATGCACTCCATGCACATACCGCAATAAGTGTTGCGCTGAAGATTGCCCGGATACAACATCCATGGACAGCCATAACCTTGCTCGTTGCCGACAATACAATCTTTGGGAGTATGGGTTGCACAAACCGATGGATCTTTAACGCGTACCCCGACCGGAGCCATCATCGAATACAAGCCGATAAAGCCGCCAACCGGGCAGACATAGCGACAAAACACACGATTCTCATAGAGGGTACTTAAAATAATACTGACGAGAATAAATCCCAACAGCACAAAAGCGCTAATATTGGGATGCGTCAAAATGATAGCGCTAAAAATAGCTATCCCGAGAAATCCAAAGTTCTGGAGCCACATATTTTTGAAACGACGGGGAAAACGCCAGCGCCGGGAGCTTAACCGTCCGGTTGTGCGATGAATAATGCCGCGTCGTTGTAACCATTCGCCAGGTGCCGGAATGGGACACATAGTACACCACGTCCGGCCGAAGAATGGCACCAATATGATCATGAGCAGTGCCCACCAGACAATCCAAACAAAGACGATACCAAAATTGCGATTACCAACTGATGTGCCCCACAAGCCACTTACAATCGCTAGCACAAAGAAACTGAGTGTTATGAGCATGAGCACTGGTTGAAAAAGACGTGAACGAAGCAAGTTTTTCAGCCAAGGGACATTGCGGAGCGCATCAGTACGTATCATCTAATTACGAAACCCAATCTGATAAAGCGACTAAGGTAATTTCTGGTTCAAGTGGATCATTCGAGTGCAATACGATATGAATTTCATGAGGACCACCCATACCTTCGTGCATGGTGTATTCCATCTTCACCGTCGTTTTTTCACCGGGTTTTAACTCCATCTTGCCCATTTGCACCGAGGGTGGGCAACACCCTTCGATAATTTGGGCATAGGGGTTACCTGAGAAAACGAGGAGTTCATCACCGACGTTTTGAATCTCAAATTCAGAAACTACAAAATTATTCAGTCTGACCTGACCGTGATCAACTTGAGTAATTTCAGCTTTAACACGTGGTGCGCCGGTTACTTCCGGAACAAATGGTTCTTGGGTAAGTTCAGAATAGAGCAAACCACTCATGATCAAGATGATCACAAAAATGCCAGCTAACCAGAGTTTATTTCGATCTCGTTCTTTCTTTGATTTTTTATGGGGGCTTAGTTTATATAGAGACTTCTTGTGTGAGGACATTATTGGATCCTTTGTTAAACCATAAATGAATTAAAATTGCAGATAAACTGATGACAATAATGCTGATCGCACGGACCATCATCCAATTGGGGCCAACGATCATTTCGCCGATCATAAAAGGGTGCATGGGGCCACAACTGACGGAGCACCGATAACGAAATTTACCTGTTTTGTTGGCAACAAATTCAATGCGTTTGCTAATGCCGGGTTCTGTTCTTTCTTCAATGCCATAACCATCTAAATAGAAGCCATGTACGACATCTGAAGCGGTAAAATCGATAATGACCCGATCACCTTTATTCACTTGAAAACGTTCTGGCTTAAATGCGTATTGCTGACTGTCGACGGTAAAATGGTGCGTCTTGGGATTAGGGTTGGCTGGCTCTGGAACGAGCAGAGCCAACCCAAGTAGGAATATAGAAAGGCTCATAATCACGCGTGTGCGAGGATTTTTGAACATGATTAGGCCTCAGGTAATGGCGTATCCGTTGAGGGGCCAAATGAGCTATAATAACTATCAATATAGTGCCTGATTTGCAGATCGCTCTGCCCCTCATCTTTTAGTCGTATGACATCTTGAGCGATATCAACACAGATTCCACAGCCCGCCGCATGATTATCGTAAACAATCTGGCCATCATCTTTAACTTCCTTGATAAAGCAGTCCAGATTGTTAGTGTGTCCCATTGCGCCGCATCCACAGTAGCAAGGTTGATACATTAAGTCTTCCGGGTGATCAACCGCATGTTGATAGGCTAGCTTGACACGGGGCGCGGCATCGGGCAGGTAATCTTCCAGATCGCTCCGGAAAGAAACGTCCTCGTGGTTCGAATCGGAGTGGTTGCCACAGCCACTTAATAGAGGGAGAACAATAACAAGCATAATTATCAAGACAAGTAACTTGCGGAAGTTCTTAAAGGGCATTTTTGCCTTCCTAGTAATCTTCATATTTAGATCCAAGTTTTAAAGGCATCTTTTGTGACTTCGAAACTTGAGAATATTTTCACGAAGTTGTTTATGATTACAGTTTATAAAGGCGCAAGTATTGTTAACAGCGCACTCTTGCTAAATCCGAGTAGGCATAATGGCGTATATGAAACACTGTGTTTGGCTTATTGGGGAAGAAACTATTCTAAAGTAGCATGTGCAGAGATATTAGCTACAAACTTAGTATTCATTAATCTTAGTCTCAGAATGAGACCTTACAATAACACTTTCGCCGTAAAGTAGTGTTTATAAAAAGGAGATTGGTATATGTCGTCACGTCGTGGTGGTAGAAAAAACACAACAGGTCGTCGCCAAAAAGCGCAACGCCAGCAAATAATGATGGTGGGTGGATTTAGCTTGGTTGTCGTTCTATTTATAGGTGTAGTTATCTACAGCATCACTCAAAATTCGAACTTGCCGGGTGAAAGATTTGAAGATCTGGGAAATACACATTTAGAAAATGAACCAAGCGAATATGTTTGGAATAGCCGCCCGCCAACATCGGGTCCTCATGCACCAAGCATTGCCGGATGGGGTGTTCACACAGAGACCGTTCCTGAATGGTATCAAATTCATAATCTGGAAGATGGTGGTGTTATTGTGCATTACAACTGCCCGGAAGGTTGTGATGAAATGGTCGATGAATTAGAAGAAATCATCCGTGATATTGACCCGGAGATGGATCACACAATTTTGCATCCCTATTCAAATATGGATAGCACCATTGCGGTTACCGCTTGGACGCGTATGATTAAGATGGATGAAGTCAATAAAGATGAAATTTCTGATTTCATTGATTCATATGTTGGGAAAGATCACCATAAGTAAATGAGGGATGGGGAAGGATGGTGTGTAGTAATCCTTCCCCTAACTTTTAGGTGTACCTTATCTAGTTACATATGCTGAAGAGGTGGTGTTGTCATAAATGTCTGTAAAATCTGGATAATTTCTTCGGCCAATATATGATTCTGGACATTATCTAGCACTTGAACCGCACAAGATTCACTATGCCCCGAAATTAACAACGTGGTCGGGGCCGACATATTATTGCGGTACACTAATAAAACCTTGTACTCACAATCACAAGCAACATCTTGGTGTATAGGGCATTGATAAGTCGAATCCAGTGATTTGATATCATTCAAATTAAATGACTGAAGCACCTGTAACCCCGCTTGATTCAGAA
>JBNLCD010000433.1:0-5248 GCA_050303635.1 Anaerolineae bacterium | reverse complement strand
ATAATCTAAGACAGATTGCGCATTGATCGGTGCTTCGGAAAGAACACTGGCGCGCCCAATCACGGTTTGGAAGACTTGTTCACCAAAGACAGACCGCAATTCCTCCACCACTTCCCGCGAAACAGGGGCGTTCAATTCATCAAACATCGTCGCCAAAAAGCCGAGAATGTGAAGCTCAGGATTCAAACGTCGCTTGAGTTGATTCATGGCATCTAAGGTGTCACGGACGCCGCGCATCGCTAAGAAACTACATTGCACGGGCACCAACAATTCATTGGCCGCCACAAAACCGTTAATCGACAGAATGCCTAGGGCGGGGGCTGTATCCAGCACGATGTAATCCACATCGACTTGACTATTGGTCAATGATCTATTCAATAGTTCGGTGGGTGTTTTGTGATGGGCTAACCGAATTTCTGCCGCCGTCAAGTTATTCATGGCGGGCACAATATAAAGGCCCTCATCAACTTTTCGCATGACTTCTTGCACGGGAATATTGGGAGACATCAACAATGAATAAGTACTGCGCTTAAGGGTATACGGGTCAATGCCAACTGAAGCGGTTAAGCCAGCTTGGGCATCCAAATCAATCATCAACACCCGATAACCTTGTTCGGTTAAGGCGCGGCTAAGATTGAGGGTTGTCGTGGTTTTACCAACCCCGCCTTTTTGATTGGCCACCACAATTTTTCGCGTCATGCCAAATACTCTCTTGGTATCATTCAAATATGTATATCATATTATAACATTCTGACAATATTCCCCCCACCTTGCAAATTTTCATCACGAATTTCGAGCTATTCAATCTGAAATCAGGGGAAAAGGGGATGGTCTTGCGGTAAAGGTTTTGCAAGGCTGTTTTCGCCAAAAAATTGATTTTGTGATAAATGTGACAAATGTTACGTCATCTATAGGAGCTATTACCTACCATTTGATTTTGGCATCCGCTATCCTTAAGTACAGATTAGATTTTCAATCACGATACTTAATAACTGAAGACGACACGGTACTCCTCTTCATTCTTGGATCATTGTGGCGAAGATGATCCAAAAAAATCTAGTGTGTTAGAAATAGTGTGGCTCCCAATTATCCTCGGCTAGCCACCTGCTAACAACATCCGTTACCTAGGCGAGCGCGGGCTTTTCTTCCCCAGAAAAGCCCGCGTTGCTTTTTATATATCCCCGACACGATCAAACTCCCTGATTGCAAAACCTAGAAACACCGTTGCTACGCGGTTAATTGGCTTGGATATGTTATAATCGAAATAAGCAATATTTCAGCTTGCATATTGCCCATTTTGCACCTAAACAACTTTATATGCTGGGTATAACGATAGACACCTAGTCATTTAGACTAAAGGATTCCCAATGACAACCCTCTCCGAAGAGAAAGCGCAACAAATCCGCGAAACGATGTTGCAAGGCGGAAAAAGTCGCTTTGCTCTGATTCGTGACCTCGTAAATGGTGGTATGACCGAGAGCGACGCCACTGACTACGTTGATAAACTGGCGAGTGAAGTTTATCAGGTACCGAATGCCAAAGAACGGCAAACGATCCGTGATGAACGATTGAAACGGGCAAATTTTGGAAGTTATCGTACCCAATTGATAGTCGGCATAGTCATTCTTGCCATCGGCGGTATTGCACGCTATGGCGGTTTAGAAGTACCATCTATTCTGGTTGATTATAGCCTCTATATTATGATGTTGGGTCTCATTGTTCTTCTGTATGGCGTCAGAATTTTGATGATGGGTATGTCAAATCAATAGCGGCTAGACCGTGATGATTGGCAAATTTTTTGCACGAAAATCATGAACGATAGTCTGCTCATAGGTAAATTCACCCTGTCAGTTACCTTCATCTATCCTCAGCATAAAAGTTTCTATTTCTCCTCCCCATCACCCTACCAAACGCCCTGAAAATTCTATGGCAAACCTCACTATCGGTGTGAGTCATTGGACGGAGCATGTTATAATAAAGGTAGGGAAATAACTGGTAAGCGCGCCATCTCAACACAAAAATCAGTCCGTTTAGTGAATTGAGGAGGCTTTATCATGACCGCTCTACCTAAGGAAAAAGAATCCGAAGTTCGGATGATCCTCAGAACAGGCCGCCAAAGCCGGTATGCCATTATTCGTGACCTGACAGAATATGGCATGAGTGAACACGATGCCACCGATTACGTCGATCATATCGCCAGTGAAGTTTATGATGCCCCCACCGCTGAAGAACGTGACGAAATCCGCGAACAACATATTCAACGCGAACAAGTGGGCGGCTATCGCGCCCAGATTATGATTGGTTCTTTGCTACTGGTGATTAGTTTAGCCATTGGCTTGAGCGGATTAGACTGGGGTCTACTTTCGATTTTAGGCGCTGTGCTTGGCTTAGGGCTTTTACTTTATGGAGCACGGATTATGATGGTTAGCCATCATACCGTTTGAAATTTCAATGTTTAAAATAGTATACAAGCGGCTTGGATTGAAGTTGTTCAGTCCCAAGCCGCTTTGTTTATTTGGGCTAACGTGAGTTACGTTCAAGGCAAGGGGCTAAAGCCGCCTTGTTATGCCTCATTCTGGGGTTATAGCGCCAAGTCAATCCGAGGTTATCTCCTTAACAAGGATCTTCAGGCGCTTGGTGGCCAAAACCCGCATTTGCTTAGGCTTGGGAAGTATCTTGGACCAGCATATCATTGAGACGGGTTAAATCGCCTTCCATTTCTGCCGAGAGAAATCCGTTGAGAATCATCGTGGGTAGCACGGACAAAATAGAACTTAAATCCAATTGCACATGATAATGGACCAAGGTGCCGCTGATATCATCTTGTGTTTCTGATTTCAACTCCCAGCGAATCACCATGGGAAAAGGTTCTTCAGACTTAAATTGCAGAAATTGGTTGTCCTCGCCTTCAACCGCGCCTTCTGTTTCGATGAGTTTGCCGCCGGGCAAATCAATCACCGCATTCACACGCCCATTTGCGCCTTCACGCTCAAGGACATGCAGAGCATCAATCCGTTTGACGATCTTCGCAAATTTATCAACATCAGTTAGGGTGGTGTACGTGGTTTCAATTGCAAACGGAAGCCAACGCTCGCGTTCAATAGATTGCATGATACCTCTTTTTATGTCGTTACCTGTCGGGAAATGTAGGGATAGCGGTTCTTTGTCCGAGTATTTTAGATACTGTCGCTCAAATCAAGGGTAATAGTCTCTGAAAAATAACGCGGGATATTGTAATGCGGGTGAGGCATGCCTCACCCCTACTGATTTATTGTGTTGAGATCAGCCTTTGTAGGGGCGACACATGTGTCGCCCGTTTTTATATCCCGATTATTCTATCAAACCACATCAGGCCCTTGGTTAAATTCATCATTTTAGCGGTGTTATCCACTAAAATGATCGCCATCCAAAGTCAAAAATACTCAGGGTAGATACGTTAACCTGCCTTTGAATCTTATCTAGCCAATGACAATCTTGATGGCTTGCTCGATGCTATTCTTGGGGCTGATTTTAATATTCTCGTCGATGATAACCCCTTCAGGGTCAATCACCCAATGCGACCGAATGACGCCCATATATTTGTTGCCATACATATTGCGTTCACCCCAAGCGCCCCATGCTTCCAGAACTTTATGTTCGGGGTCAGAAACAAGCGTGTATGGCAATTCTATCTTTTCGATCCACTTTTTGAGTGCTTCCGGTTGATCGGGGCTAATGCCAATCACGGTTGCATCTTTTTCTTGGAATTGCGGGAAATTATCACGGAGACCGCAAGCTTGAGTGGTGCAACCCGGTGTATCCGCTTTGGGATAGGCAAATAAGATCACCGTTTGACCACGAAAATCTGAGAGTTTGACTGTTTCACCATCTTGATTCAGCAATTCAAAATCAGGGGCTTTTTCACCAACAGCAGGCATGCTTTATCTCCTTAAAATTTACCCATAATGAAAGGGCGATTGTACTCGAATTCTGAATGAGAGCCTAGCCTTGTATCGTGCCAATCCATATTTTATCAGCGACCGGAGCCATCTCGCCGGTATCCAATCGGAGTTTATAAGTTACTTGTTCATCAATATCGACCAATAGCACGGAGGTATTCCGGTCAATAAAGGCCATGGGGCGTAAACGTGACGTCCATTCATCCAAAATCACGGTTTGCTGACGTGAGCTAATATTAACCAGCACCAGTCCATAGACTTCGTCGCCTTCAGCATTGATTTCACCAATCAGATATAAAGCCAAGGCGCGCGAAGGATTGAGAAGCATAAACCCCGCTTGTGAATAGGGCATGTCAATGGCAGGCACCACCACTTCGGTATTGTCCTCTAAATTCCAGACATGTAATTCATAGCCATTCACTTGAAATGAAGATTGTAGACGCAATAAAGATCGTCCATTGTTAGTGATTAGCGCGGGACAAAGGCAATTTGGCTCATTGGGTAAATCAAAATAGTTGGCGATGCGTTCCGCATAAGCCGTCACGCGCTGATAACCCACAAATAAAAAGCCGTCAGCTTTTTCGGGCAAATGTTCATTGTCGAAGAAAATGCGATCACCGCCATTGGAAACGCCCAGCATTTCGATGCGGTGCGTAATTTGGACGGGCAAAATCGGCAATTCTGGCAACGCGCGCAGATTATTGCCATCCACATCGGCCACATAAATCCGGGATTGCCAGCCAAGTTGATTCAAATCAATTTCCGCCCATGCAATCGTGCGCATATCATCGGACAGCACCCAATCAATTCGGTCTAATTGAATCGGTGATTGCGGGATAAAACTAAAATTGAGAATCCGGCCAGTGGGTGTAATGAGTTGAGGCAACCCTGTTGTTGGATCGCGATAAACAACCCCATTAGCGATGACATTGAATTCGTCGAGGGGATTAAGATCGGGCGGGAAATTTTCGATGGTGGCTAAGGCGCTTAAACCCGTGATGGGGTTAGAGAAATAAACCTCAACTTCTTGAAGTTCTGCATCGTATTTCAGGAAAACATCAATAGCGGGGGCATTCTGCGCCGTTGTGGGCGAAGTGGGCAGGGCGATGAAAATAAGACTAATAAGCCACAAAACCAATAAATAACGCAAGTGATTTCTCCACCATCAATAGTTGATTGCCAATAAAATAATCACAACCGGAATTCGGGATAAAGTCTTGTTTTGCGTACAGTTTAACTGACCATAGGCGAGGGTTTGAGTAGGGTGCGGACCTATGTGTCCGCCCGTTAACATTAGATTTTAGCTAATT
>JBNLCD010000432.1:0-5254 GCA_050303635.1 Anaerolineae bacterium | reverse complement strand
CGCACTGCTGAAAACTTCTTGTCCTCCCAAGGCTCTGACTGCGGGATTGCCAATGTCAACATCGGGACGTCCGGTGCTGAAATTGGGGGCGCTTTTGGTGGCGAAAAAGATACTGGTGGTGGACGCGAATCGGGTTCAGACGCTTGGAAGGCATATATGCGTCGTCAAACCAATACGATCAACTGGTCAACTGAACTACCGCTCGCCCAAGGCATTTCATTTAGCACAGGCGACTAGACCGCGTTGTAAAAGCGCTTAAATCAAATTAAGAAATATTAAAAACACCTCCGAAACAGTTCGGGGGTGTTTTTGATTTCATCGCATAACCTGATCACATCTATACCAATTGGAATATTTTTTCGGAATAAATCAGCGCGCTCCTTCATTTATTGCTATACTCATATGGAGATACTTTAATTGAGGGAGTTAAAGAACTTATAATGCCGCCCCAGCAATCCAACCTCCAACAGGCTAAGAAACCGGACGATGCGTCGAAAAAAGCAGATAATCGAGCACATCGATCCGATCACACCCATCAACAATCTAATGATGTGATGCGCCAGTCACAATCTCTACAGGATTCACGTATTCCCTTAGATCAACGTCGTCAACAAGCCTTGAATCTCAATCGCACGTTGGGTAATCGCCTTGTCCAACGATTTTTGCGTCGTTCAACATCAACTGTTCAACGGTTTTGGAACGATGAAATGACGGCTAGTGAAATTATCGCGTCCAACGATTCGGACAATATCAATTGGACCAATATGGATAATATCCGGCGCGGCACTGTCGACCAGCGAATCATCATGATTCATATGTTGCATAATAATTTATGGGTTGGTTCCAACGATGAATATTTAATAGAAGCGATTTGGGAGTCGTTGGGAGCGGCTCAAATTGCTAAATATCCAGACCTGTTTACCAAATCCATGGAGTATGGTCTTGAGCTTGATAATCTGAAATGTTTAGAAGCTTATAGCTTAGCCAATGCCTCGGATGAGACATTAGCGGGTGTCATCAAGATGGTCTTAAATTTAGGATGGGTCGGACCATTTGATGAGTGGTATCTCGAATACTTATGGCGGGCCATGGAAGATGAAGGTATCTCCGATAATATTGATTTATTGCAAAAAACAATTGATCGTGGCGTCAATATCGACAATATTCCGCGCTTTGATCAGCTTCGCAAAAATTTCGCCAAAGATACCAAAGCTTTGGCTACCCATTACCTAACAGAAAACCAGGCAATCGTTGTCGCTGAAATGGAAAAGATGGGCATCGACGCTGAAACTGGCCAAAATAATATCCCGGATGCGGACCAAGAAGCGCATCTTAAAGAAGTTCAGGAAATGGCCGGATTTATCTTAGGTGCCAAAGAGGCAATCCGTGCCCTAGATAATCTGCAAGTTGGCTGGAAAATGGATTATCAACCCAATGTCGGCGATGCCGTTGGGTCGATTTTGCCAGCTCACGCCACAGCTTACAAACGAACAGAAGTCATGTCTCCCTATGACGCAATGGAAGGAACAGGGAAGTTTCGCCAAGCTGTGGTTCCGCATTATTTTAAAGAGGGACCGCCTCCTTTTAAAGAACCGTCACAGGACGATCCCAGCGTCCATGATTATGATGAAATCAAAGCCCATCGAGACAATTGTTATGCCATTCTTGATGGTCTTATGCAACGTTATCCCGGCCTATATACACTTGCCCTCAACGATCGCTTAAGTGAACTAGTCGAACAGGATAGCCCTGGACAAATACAAGCCATGATGTCTGAAACTTTAGGCAAGCTTCATGGCAAAATCGGTGAGACGAAGGCGGAGATTGATTCAGGTGGATTAGATTGGCAAGATCTCGTACCTATTCATTCCCAACTGAAGAGCGGCAAGAAGGTTGAAGGTAGTACGGATACCGACTGGAGCACCAAATTCGCCCAGCTGGCCATGGCTAAAGAATTAGAAGATCACGAAACCAAGGACTTATTAATTAGCCTAGGGTTAACAACAGTTGGTGCTTTGGCTTTCCTATTTGCGAGTTTAGCCACTGGTGGTCTGGCCGGGGTATTATTTGTGGCGGGTGTGGCGAGCGGAGCTACTCAAGCCGCAATGAGTATCGACAAATATTTAACCATGGACACCGCGCATGATGCAACTGTTCATCGGAATAGCGAACTGATATCGAGTGGTCAAGTCAATTCCGCCCTCATCGGCGCGGCACTCGATACAGTCTTCGTGTTCTTAGATGTAGCGGGTCCATTAACTAAAGCCGCGAAATTAGGTTGGAAGTCCGCCAAGACAGCCATGGATGTCATCCCTGTTGATGCCGCCGCCAAGGAAGTTGGTCAAGCGATTGAACAGAATCTGGCCAAAGATCTCGCCCAAGTTTCCGCTGGATCAGTCAGCAAAGAAAGTGTGCAGACGCTTGGTGATGGAATTGCCAAACTAGGGATTGGTAAGACCTCCCAACTATCCGGTCTTACCCCTTCGCAAATGCTTGAAATCATGGAAAAGACGGCGGCTGATTCAGCCATGACCAAGCGCCTCCGCGATTTTGTGAAGATGCAACCGATGTCGTTTGATGATATCGCCAAATATAGCGATAATTTTAAGCTTTTGCTTAAAGACCTTCGCAAAGGCGATCTCTCTCGACAACAAGTGGACGATATAACCTCCTATTTGATTGAGTTGGAGGGTCCGATGGAAGTGATTAAGCGGGCCGGTGGCTGGAAAGTTCTCAATAATCCGGAAGTCTTGGGTAAAGGTTCGGCGGCCGGCAAGAAGCTTGAAGCATGGCGCCAATCTTTAGTTAAAGAAGTGGACGACTATATCGCTGAACAATTTGGGGGCAGTACCGCTCGAACAGGCTCACCGGGCCATCTCTCGGATCTTGATTCCTCACAACTGGGTAAAACTGCAGGTGATGTCACTGGGTTAGAAGCCGCCGCCCATCGTGAAAAAGCGGCATCCTTCTTAGCCGGACGTTTAGGTGTTGATCCTTCTGATTTGAACAGACTGCTTGATACCGACCTATTTATCGATCCCCGCCGGAGTCATATGTATGATGAAATATTTAAGGAAATGCCCGAATTACGTGCTGAAGCGGCCCAAAAAGCGGCATCCTTTGAACAAGAATTGATCTACAATATGCGCCATAAGAATGCTTTAAAGAATAAAGATAAATGGTTGGCGCAGGAGATTCTCGCCGAAATGGAAGAATTGGGTATTCAGCGCATGAAAATCCCTAATCTGACGCCGGAAATGGTCGTTCAACTCAATCGGCAAATTGATGGTCTGACCCAAGAACTGGCCGATGCCATGAAACTTGGTGATATAGCCGAGGCTAAACGGCTTGTACTCGAAATTTCCAACAAGCAAGCCATGATTAATGCGGCTGAAACGGGCGGCTACTTCTCCGGTGGCGGCGTGCGTTCGATGGTTTCGGAACGCGATGCATTTGGGAACTATATACCCTTTAAACACGAAGGTACGGGCGCTATCTTGGGCGAAATGGCTGGGCGCGAGATGCATAAAAGCCAAATGTTTACAGGTATGCTCGACCAATTGCTGAAGCTTGATAAATATGCCCAGACTCTGGTCAGACAGAGTAGTCATGAAATTAAAGATTTGCCCGATGTGCTCAAGAATATCGGTAAATATGGGCAACGTTTTCAGGATTTGGCCGTGCGCGCCAATATGGATGCACCTCTCAAAGATTTAAAGAAATTAGCGAATCTCGCTGAAGAATTCGGTGAGATTCTGAAGGGTTCTAAAACACTTCCAGCTGGCAAAGAAGCCGCGGAAGACGCCTTAGAAGAACTTGCCAAACGGGCCCGTACCGCCTTAACCGAACTCAACTCGGCACAATTAACTTTGCTGAAACAATTGCAAAAAGAAGCAGGGATTCACGGGATGTCTGGTGCGGCGGACGCCTATGCCACCCTCTCGCGAACGCATTTGGTCTGGTTATCGGCCAAAGATAATGCCTATGAATTAATCCGAGATTTTGTTTTGGCTTATGCGAAACAAGGGGTGCAAAAGGGAGCTCAACACCTCGCTAACGATGCTGATTAGACTATTCATGTTTTACTCAGGATTTTATGCGACAATACCCATAACATTGGGTAAGTAATTAAGGAAATCTTATGCGTAATATCCTGAGTATTTTTTTAGTTCTTATTTTAGGCTTGAGCATTCTCCCTGCCGTATATGCCCAAGATGACGGTTCCGCTTATACCTGTGACGGTGGTGAAAATGATATCGTCATTGCCGCCCAAGCCGCGTATGACGCCGGTGATTGGGAAGGGGCACTTGGACTGGCTGAAGAAGGCCAAGATTTATGTACAGGCAATGTTTTGCGCTATCGGGATGTCGCGAATATTGGCGTAGATGCCCAAGCGCAACTGGATATCCTCGAAACCCAAGCATTTATTGACGCCTCTTACCCCGGCATGGTTGATTTTGGCGATTACTCGGTGTTCATGCGTTGTGTGGGTGAAGGCTCACCGACCATTATTTTTGAAAATGGTTTGGGAACATCGGTTGCCCAAACATGGACCAATATTAGCCCTGAATTTGAAGACGTAACCCAAGTTTGTACCTATGATCGCGCCGGCGTGGGACTGAGTGGGACTTTGCCGTCCGATACACTCCGCACGACGCAAGATATGGTGGATGATCTTGTCCATGTCCTTGAAGTTGGTCAGATTGAAGCACCGTATATTTTAGTCGGACATTCCATTGCCGGTTTCAATGTCTTGCTGTTTGCCGATCAGTATCCTGATGTTGTTGCAGGTATTGTCTTCGTGGATGCTTCCCATCCTGACCAAGTTACCCGTAGTGCTGAAATTAATCCAGATGCGACGCTCACGGAAAATACGCCTATTTCAAGCGAACGCATGGATATTCTAGTGAGTTCTGAGCAAGCCCAAGCAGTGGGCGATTTAGGCGATATTCCGCTATTTGTTTTGACAGCGGGCGATAATGTTGACGAAGATACAGCACCAGAGCCTGCATTTGCTGAGATGTGGCGCGAGCTTCAAGAAGATCACGCCACGCGCTCCACCAATAGTCAGCATATTATCGTTGAAGGTGCACCCCACTTCATCATGCAAACGGACCCCGATATTGTGATTGAGGCTATTGATTGGGTGTGGGAGCAAGCCACCGGTGAAGTTGTTGATCGCGCTGAATAAACGATTATTTTGAAAAATACCTTATAAACGGGTTCAAATTTCGAGCCCGTTTTTTGTTTCTTA
>JBNLCD010000431.1:0-5272 GCA_050303635.1 Anaerolineae bacterium | reverse complement strand
AATGCCTTCCACTACGCCAGACAGTGACATTTGCTACTTGTATCTTGTACCGTTCACGAAAATATAATTTAGATATGCGCAAATATTTCAAGAAACACGGAATTGGTTGTCATGGAACGAAAAGAATGTCCGTATTGTCATGGTTATGGCGAGATTTTGGGTAAATGCAGTCATTGCATCGATCATACGCGCGCCATCAATCAAAGATGTCCGGACTGTTCAGAGCCGGACGGTGCATATGTAAAATGTCCGCGCTGTAATGGCACAGGCTGGATTGAAACTATCTAAATTTCAGTATATTAGAATTTTATGGCATCATGATTGATATCTACTCTCTAAGATAGTGACTTTTGTTACTTGAATTGCCCTACAAAATATTATTTAGTTAGAATTACACCTGCTAAGACTTTGTCGCCCCATTAGATACCCTCTTTTAACTTATGGATACAAATGCAATCTACTTTGGTTCCATTTAGAGGACAGAAGAATGTTAACTATTATCTATCAAAGAGGGCAAAATGTATTTTTCAATCAGATTTGACAAACCGGATTATGGTTGGTTACCAATGCATTTTAAGAGTGGTCCGCGAAAAGTATATATCGATGCTTCAGATGCTGACGGAAGACCAATTTATGATTTAGTGATGACGCTTTGCAATTATCTTGACCATCTTATGGAGAAGAAACAATCGTCTTTTTATAGGTTCACGACGGCCTTTCGTACTATATTTAGAGAGAAAAAGATATTTCGCTACTGGGTATTTCTCGAACCTTACTGGCAATCACTTGAATTTGTAGAAACGCCTAACGGGACTAAGTTTATTGTCTACTCATTCAATTCTCCGCCGGAACCTCGCAATATAGCATTTTCTGTTGAAGGTAAAACAATAGAAATTGTACGCAAATTCTATGATGCTTTGCGGACTCTGGAAAAAACACTGACTGAGGAGGAATGGGAAGCGCAAATTCAATGGTCGTGGCTCTTTCCTCATAATGAGATGGCTCGTTTAGAACAACTTATCATTAATCTTGAATCTACAGAAAATCGTGAGTATCCGGATAGGCCGAGAGGTCTCTAGTAACTATCTAGATGGGCACTCGATGATTTCACAAGCACGGATTTCAGGCCATTGCTTCTCCAAAGTTTTGCTCCTAAATACATCTTTGATAATCAAAAATTTTGATACAAAAGCAATTATTCATCATTAGGTGCGCTGATTATGAAAAACGTGTATATTCATAATTAGGAGGCACATCTGAGGTAAGACGCCGAGTTGACCTTAGTCTATGTCCATAAATTAATCATTCGCCAACAAACAACATCTTAATTTATGAACACATAATATGTTTCTGTCAAAATCAACTGCGCCACCTCACCTCATAAGATAAATGCCCCTCTGGGATGTTGAGTTCAAACGCTGTTTTTTACATTGCATCATACTATCCACCTCTACCTTGGAGCAGGTTGGGTGCAGTGTATTTCTCGCTCGGATTCATAAGTATTTTAAAGAGGTTAACTTAATGAGACGTACAATATTAGTTTTTGTCGCGATATTTGTTTTAATGGTGATGACGGGTTCGCTCACCTTTGCCCAAGGGCCCGGTGATGCGGATGGTGATGGTGTTCCCAACCCCAGCGACAATTGCCCTACCGTGGCAAATGCTGGTCAAGTTGACACGGACAGTGATGGTCAGGGGGATGCCTGTGATCCTGATGATGACAATGATGGTTTCCCCGATGGTGTCGATAGCTGTCCAAAAGTAGCCGGTACAGCGAATGGCTGTCCCGATAATGATGGGGATGGAATAGCCAATCCCAATGACAACTGTCCGAGCACAGCCAATGGCGATCAAACTGATACAGATGGCGATGGACAAGGCGATGCGTGTGACGCTGACGATGACAATGATGGTTTTGCCGATGGCTCAGATAGCTGTCCGAAGGTTGCAGGGACGGCGAATGGGTGCCCTGATGGTGATGGCGATGGTATTTCAAATGGCGCCGACAATTGTCCTAATGATGCCAATTCTAATCAAGCCGACGTGGATGGTGACGGACTCGGTAATGTGTGTGATCCTGATGCGGACAATGATGGGACCGCTAACACCGCTGATAATTGTCCACTCGTATTCGGCACCGCAAATGGCTGTCCAGATGATGATAAAGATGGGGTGGCCAATAATGTGGATAATTGCGTCAGTGTTGCCAACGGCGATCAACTAGATACGGATAGTGATGGCGATGGTGATGTATGTGATACAGATGATGATGGAGATGGCATTCTAGATGCAAATGATAGCTGTCCGCTAATTAAAGGTAATTCAACAACCCCGCCCGGTTGCCTCGACGGTGACAAAGACGGCTTAGCTGACAAAGTCGACAATTGTCCCGACGATGCCAATCCTGATCAAGCGGACAGTGATGGGGATGGCCTTGGGGATGCCTGCCAAAGAGGAATTCTCGTTGAGAGTGATGGGTCAACTGATGAGCCAATTGATGACTCTCAGCCCGACTACGATAAAGATGGCATACCTGATGCCGAAGATAGCTGTCCACGCCTCGTTAATCCGGGGAATTTCCAACGTGATACCGATGGGGATGGCAAAGGTGATGTGTGTGATCCTGAAGTCTTCAGTGATAGTGATGGGGATGGCATTGTCGATGGTGATGATTTATGTCCCAATGAATTTGGGTACGGCATTTATTTTGGTTGTTTCCAGGATCGTGATGGCGATGGGGTTGTTGATTTTTATGATCGTTGCCAAGGTGAACCGGGTCCACGCACAGACTGTGGATGCCAAGAAGCACCACCCCGTACACCCCTTATGCCGAATGGTGAATATGATTGTCGCGCCCGCGTCTTGATTATTGCGGACAATTTAGAGGAAGACGGTTTGACAGATGCCGAAGTCGCCTTTATTGAAAATAATTTATCTGGAAATCCGGCAGTTGATTTACGCTTTAGCGATGAAGACGAGGATGGCTTAATCGGTAGTGCAGATGAATGTCCAACTTGGGCCGGCACGGCTGAAATGAATGGGTGCCCACCGGATAGCGATGAAGATGGCTTACCCGACAGTGCAGACAAGTGCCCGGAAACAGCTGGCGATTTTAACTTCAGTGGCTGTCCGGATACCGATGATGATGGCATTCCAGATATTATTGATGAATGTCCGGAGCAACAAGGTACGCTTAAAAATGGCGGTTGCGCGCCGGATAGTGATGGGGATGGCCTTGACGATCTGGTTGATGCCTGTCCAGAAGAAGCTGGTGTAGAAGAAAACCAAGGGTGTGCGGCTCCGCCTGTTTGTTATCGGGTTTTATCGACCATTTACCATGAAAATCTGGTAGTAGGGACGCAAGCCACCTTCCATATTGAAGAAATCCGTAACCCCGACACTTCACCCACCTTTGCGGGCTCTATTCCGACGGGGGTAGCGCTATCCCAAGATATTATCGTGCCCCTTGAAGTTGGTGATTTCACGGAAGCTGTGTTGTATATTTCGGGAAGCTACGTGTTGGATGATTATGAAAATATTCCAAATTTAGTAGTAGATCTCCCTGAGGGCATAACAGCCGATGCCACAATTTCGCGCATGGGTGATATTGCTCAATGTGACCAACCGAGTGTCATTCAAACCTTTGCTGATCCACATGATCGCACCGAAGTTTGCTATGAAGTTGGACTTATTATGGAAGCCAATCTCCTCGAGGTTGATTCCTATAATCTCTATCTCAGAGATCAAAACACAAATCAACCGCTTACCGACGCGATGCAAGTTGCCATTAATGGAACAGGCGACAGTAACTATACTATTCTGTTACCGGGCATCAAAGTTGATCCAGATGGCGTACTTGGTTGGCGCGGTTGGCGTTCCAATCCAGCGGCAGGCAAGTTAAATGTTGATGTATGGCAAATCAAAGAACATGATATTAGCCTATGTGGTGGCGTGGTCGTCAATGATATGCTAACGACAGACAGTGTCGATGATATTGAAGCCGCTTGTGGCTATTCCTCTTCAAGTTCCAGCGATTCGTTACAAATCACGGTTAAGTCCACCTATATCAACCTAAGCAACGGCCAATTAACTCTTGTCGGTGAAGACGGCTCAGTTGGGGCATGGGAAACGATTGAGATCGAAGGGCAAACCTACTATTGTGAGACGAGTGGATCGACAACGGCAAGCAATATTATGGTGACTCCAGAGACAAACTGCACCACAGAACCGCCGCCTGATCCGAAGATTACTTTTTATAGCGGGATTGGTGAGGTAGAGGAAGATGAACGCTTTGCCCTTTGCGAAACAAACACCGGTGATGAAATTGAATGTTCCAATAGTCAGGATTATTACTGTCTAGAAGAAGATGGGACTGATTATTATCGGTGTGAAAAACCAGCCGCTAATATGTGCTCAACGAATACCACGTCTGAAGTGGTTGAATTGACCATTGTGAATAATCTGAGTAACGAAGGCATCGATGTCTACTATAACGATAAGTATTGCAATGGTACCCAGCAGGGGTCTATCAACGCCAAAACAACGGGAGTCTATTCCAATGTCAATGTCGGTGAATCGTGGTCTATTTATCTAAAAGATGGGACACTGCTTCAAACCGTGGTGCTCACTGAAAGCACCACGGTCGAAATTGGCTTTGACTACAGTTGTAATATTGTCGATCCCATCCGACCTGCGGATCAGCAATAGATTTCTAAACAGTTCAATAAATAACAATAGCGGCAGACTCATGAGTCTGCCGCTATTTTCTTATTAGAGCATTGCCATATTCTTAATCTATTGCGCAAATTTTGTTCTACGTCTTAACAGTCAGGTGAACGCTAATCCACCGTACCTGAAACAGATTGTTCTTGATTTGGCGTGGTTCGCCACAACATCCAGAATGCCCAAAAACCAGCTGGCAGTAAAATAAGGAACGCCATCACGCCAATTAGAGTAGAGATAGCGATATCAGTATCCAGCAGGAATCCGCCTGAAGCCGCTGATATAGATTGCATCAAAGTAAGCACCATGAACTCGGTGCTAAATATACGCCCTTGCACCTGTCCGGGTGTATTTTGCAAGAGGAGTTGCGTTGAAAAGACCCAGCCAATGCCTGTCCCAATCCCAATCAGGAGTACACCCAGCAGAATCAGGGGGAAATTGGCTAACGTCGCCACGCTGATTAAACCCAACGATGACGAGACATAGCTGAAGAAGATGGCTAATTTTAGAGGTCGATCGCGGTCTCCGGTAAATCGGCGCGCTACGATGG
>JBNLCD010000430.1:0-5274 GCA_050303635.1 Anaerolineae bacterium | reverse complement strand
CCGTCCACTTGAATGGCGTTTTGCGTACCCGCCCCCGGATTGCTATCCACAATCACGTAATATATTTGAGGAGTTTGAGCGGCTTGCGAAAGTTGCGGGGCCAGCGCGACAACACTTGCTAAAATTATTCCTACTAACACCACATGACGACGCACCAAACGGGGTATCCGCATTAAATTACTCCTGAAATTATGACCAAGCGATAGGGTGGTTAAAGTCTAGGCCCTCTAACCACCCTTATTGTACTAAGCTTCAAATAATCCTTGCAATTGCGCCGGGTTTTCAACGGGGATTCGTTTAGATTTACGGTGAATACGTTTCACCAATCCACTCAAGACATCTTTAGAGCCGAGCTCAATAAAAGTTGTCACCCCATTATCAACCATATATTGGATGATTTCGGTCCAGCGGACAGGTGCTAACAATTGCGCATTCAATTCTTCGCGAATAGTTTCGTTGTCGGGCAATAAATTGGCGTTGGCATTTCCTAAAACAGGAATACGGGGTGTGCCAATTGGCGTGATATTGACCGCCTCGCTAAAAGCTTCCGCCGAGGATGCCATTAAGGGTGAGTGGGCCGCAACGCTAATCTTGACCTCGACCACCATTTTTGCCCCTTCAGCATCGGCACGTTCCATGGCCACCTTCACCGCATCGGTTGCCCCCGAAATCACAATTTGACCGGGGCAATTGTCATTGGCAACCACAACCGTCTGCCCTAATTCAGTCGTTACTTCATTACAAATAGTGTTGAGAACATCTTTTTCCATCCCGATAATAGCGGCCATACTGCCCGGTGAATGTTCGCCCGCTTCATGCATCAAACGCGCGCGTTCCCGCACCAATTTGAGGCCGTGCTCAAAATCAAGTGCGCCACTCACGACGAGCGCGGTTAATTCACCTAAACTGTGTCCAGCGAGAAAAGCGGGTTGCATGGCTGGTAAGCCCTGTTGCTCAAGTTCATATTCAAGGGCTTTCACAATCGCCACACTTGTCACAAAAAGAGCGGGTTGTGTGTTATAGGTATCGTTTAATTCTTCGGCGGGACCTTCCCAGCACAATTTACTAAACGGAATACCCAAAATTTCATCTGCCTGAGCAAAAATCTCAGCGGCAACCGGATAAGTTTCCGCGATTTCCTTGCCCATCCCAACTTGTTGTGACCCCTGACCGGGAAAAAGTAAAGCTGTTTCACTCCACTGTAGCATAAGTCTCTCCTTACTGTTGTTAAGATGCCATAAACTTACCTCTAGTTGCCTTAAGAATCAACGTGTATCTAGGCACAAAAAAACAAATTTTAAGCAGGGCGTGATTATTGCAAAATTTATGAATCGATTTGGTAGAGTTGCCATTGATGTCATGACAAACCTCACTGTCCAAGCCAACTAGTTATCTCATAAAATCAAGTTAAATACGCTAACACATGTGTTGGCGTAAAACTGAGGCTAATGGGAAGGCGGTATAAAATGCAAAAAGAGCATCACGAACAACATAATGAACCGCTCCGCGTACGACTACGTGACTTTTCCTATCATCTGATTGTCTTTGTCTTTGTTTTAGTCCTTCTGCTGATGGTGAATGGAATCAGTCCTGCGTTTGCGTGGATGTTTGTTTTCTGGGGGTTTGCGGTCGCTATGCATGGCGTGTATGCCATCTTTGGCCGATGATAGAGAAACCTTCGCAAAATATCTTGGCCTGCCCTGCCTTATTAATCTGTCTATAGTAATCTCAAAAAAAGCCCAGTCGCAAGAACTTGGGCTTTTTACATTATATTTTAGTTAGCGCCGTTAACACGGATGACAACCCGTGCCGTTGGTTGACCTGATTCTATATAGCGATGGGCCGCCACAATCTCATTGAGTGGGAATTCTTTATCTATCATAGTCTTGAGATGTCCCGCTTCAACCAAGTCTTTTACTTCCACAAAATCTTGATGGTTTTCGCCGGAGAGAGCGCAGATCACCTTGGGCCCTTTACCGAATGAAGTTCGCAACATCTGCAGAAGTTGACGCGTTTTAAAACTGACCAACAGATAGATACCGGTTGCGGTTAGCGAATTTTTACATGCGCCAAAAGAGGTTTTGCGCACAATATCCATGATGAGATCATATTTCTCGCCATTTTGGGTGAAATCTTCTTTTTTGTAGTCGATCACATGATCGGCACCAAGGGATTTCACAAATTCGACGCGCGGTGTGCTACATACACCTATCACTTCAGCGCCGTAATATTTGGCTAATTGCAAAGCATACGCGCCGATACTGCCCGATGCACCATTGATAAGTACTTTTTGGCCCGGTTGAATATTGGCTTTGCGCAAAAGGCTCAAAGCCGTTAGGGCTCCATAAGGCACGGTGGCGGCTTCTGCGTGAGTCATATTTGTAGGCTTCGGAAGCACTAATCCATCTTCAGCTATGACCAAATATTCAGCATTTGCGCCCATTTTCATGGCAAGATAACCAAAAACTTCGTCGCCCACCTTGAATTGGCTGACTTCCGCACCAATAGCGGCTACTTCGCCGGAAAATTCACTGCCGTGGATTTTGACATTCGGTTTACGAAGGCCAATGGTTAGACGGGTCGGAATCCACAGAATAGATGGCATGGAAAATTCACGAGGTGTAACTTCCTTAAAATTGCGTACATATAAATCCCCAAAATTGATGTGGACAGCCTGCACTTTGACCAGAATCTCATTGGGTTTGGGGATTGGTTGGGCAACATCTTGCAATTGTAAAACCTCTGGCCCCCCATAGGCCGTACAAACTACTGCTTTCATTTATGTTTTTGTCCTCTCATAGAATACAGTTGTATTGAGCTTTGAATTAGAATTTATCGCCACACCAAGAAGCTAAAGCCGCCTTGTTATATGCGGTCGGCAGATAATCTGATTAACACATGTATCTCCTAGGAAGTTTTAGGCTCTTGCTTGCCAAAGCTCATTTTAGTTAAGTCCACCCCCACGCATGCCAGATGGTTAGGAGGTTAAAGACCAGACTGACGCCGAGTAAAAATTTATCATAATGACCGGGATACGTCGGTAAACCTGCTAAATTAAACAGGAAAAATAGTCCGGCCACAATGATATTGGCCCAGCGATTAACGGGTTGATCGAGCACGAAGGAAAAATAGACCATCAGAATCGGGATGAGCATTAATGCCGCCATGCCCAGATAGGCTGTTTGTCCGATCTTTTGACCATCGATTTCACCAGGTGTTACATCGCCGCTGATGATGCGCAAAATATCTCCTAAGAAATATATCATCATCACGACAATCCAGATGATAGATAGCTTCAGTTTCATTTCGTCCATTGCAAAGTTACCCCCTTGAAAATGGATTCATGGGCCAGCTACATAATGAGAAAGCCAGCCCATTTTGTCTTCAATTTAGTGGCCGTTAACTTCGATCAAGAGTTTGCCGTGCACATGCCCTGTTTCAATGTATCGAATGGCTTCGGGGACTTCACTCAGCGTGTAACGTTTTTCAATAATCGGCTTCACTGCACCCACCTCAACCAAATTCTTCAATTCAGTGAGGTCTTTTTGATTCGGCGAAGCTGGACCCATCATGCCAATCCAACCATTGATGCGTTTTGAGGCTCCGCGTGACTGTATAGCAAAGGTGGCCATTTTACCCAAACCATCAAAGCCAATTTGCACACCTTTACCGCCTTCGTTCAAAACTTTTAGGTAATCAGCCGCCGTCATATTGCCCACGTTATCAATAACAACATCATATTTCTGCCCTTTTTGGCGGAAATCTTCTTTCTTGTAGTCGATTACGTGGTCAGCTCCGATGGCTTGACTCTGTTCAACTTTGGCCGTGCTACATACCGCTGTGACTTCAGCCCCACGTGCTTTGGCAATTTGGACAGTAAAAGTTCCTACCGAACCCGATGCGCCGTTAATTAAGACCGGTTGGCCCGGTTGAATATCCGCTTTTTGCACACTTTGCAACGCAGTGATACCCGCGACGGGCAATGCGCCTGCTTCAGCCAGTTCGATATTTTCAGGGGCATGCGCTAGAAATTCAGGACGGGTGCATACATATTGCGCATAACCGCCAAAACCTGTCCGCGAAGTTTCGCCAAAAACACGATCACCTACTTTAAAATCAGTGACATTCGCACCAACGGCTTCGATTGTGCCCGCTACATCATTCCCAATAATGGGATTTTTCGGTTTGAGCAAACCCGAATCGAAACGGAAAAAGAATGGTGTGCCGCGAAGCAGATGCCAGTCGGCGGCATTGGCAGATGCCCCAACTATTTTAATCAGCACTTCGTCAGCGGCGGGAACCGGTTTGGCAACTTCTTCGAGTTTTAAAACATCGGGTGAACCATATTGAGTTTGAATAATTGCTTTCATTTGATTAACTCCACATTAGGTTATAGGTTTGCAAATTTGAGTGACTAGTTTTTGGAAAAAACGGTGGCGGATTGGTCGAAGCCTCGCACGATGAGCCAGACAGCCATGAACATCTCTTGAAAAGCGAGTGGCATATTCGAAAGTACTTGCGGGGTTGAGAAGACTTCAATAACCCCAAACATGGCCAGAAAAACACTGCCGACAAATGGGATGGCGGAGAGCAACCCCCAGCCTGAAATCCAGCGCGGGATCAACCTGGTTTGGTAGAGCACCGTATAGAACATCAGCGCACCAGTAATGAAGATAATCGTGGTCAGATGACTAATCCAGTCACCCATATCCTTAACCATAATGCCCATTGTGCGCAATTGAGAAATACTTGTTTGATCAGTATCCACATATTCACGACTGATGATAATCAACAGGAACCAACTGACGACGGAGAACAGGTAGGTTGCGGTTTCGAGACCACCCCGAAAAATAACATAGCCCATAGCTAGACTTTCGTTATGTTTCTTAAGGACTGGCCATGCCACCGCCGGAATCAGCGCTAAGGATATGCCCATCGATAAAATGGCTAAAGCACCCATGATGAGTTGATTCTCATTTGCCGCAATTTCTGCCAGAAAGTCATCGGCTGATAAAAGCGCATCCGAAAATACCACGCTTAAAATGCCAGATAAAGTACCGATAATATAGAGTATGCCAATTAGACGTGCATGATTACGATAAGTTTGCATAGATAGCCCCCTTGATAGTATTTGCGAAGCGATGATTTCCCTCATCGCCTGAAGTAATTCAAGTATGGTTATGACAGGGGATTGTTGTATAGATACTAAAGTATGGTTCGGGGGTACTATTTGTCACTACAGTGGCATTATTGAATGGGAAAGTAGGTATAAAT
>JBNLCD010000429.1:0-5298 GCA_050303635.1 Anaerolineae bacterium | reverse complement strand
TGCGTTGACAACTTCGATATTGGCGGCTTGGCGGGCTGGCCAGAAACTACTCAATGCCGCGATCAGGACAAAGACAGGCAGAAGTAGGAATAATCCCAGCCAATTCATATCACCAAAGTTCGGTCCTCCACCAATTTCTTGCCCAGCATTCGATACAAAGCTGTCATAGATGACTGATCCAATCGGAATACCGATCAAGAAAGCGATAATCGTAATCACCACAACATTGGTCATCACGCTCAAAATAATCTGACGCGGGGTTAAGCCAAGCGATTTTTGGATAGCAATATCGCGGAAACTCTCACGCACACCTAACCAGCTTGTAATCAGTAGGTTTACTCCCGCAATGATGAGCAGTAGCATTGCCAACGCGGTTGTAATATCCCGTAAGACAACCATACTGTAATTTGCTTCTTGATTCGTGACGACGATATCATATTGCTGGTCGGATGCGGCAATTAAGTCAGATTTGATTGCCTTACGGTCAGCATCATCAGTCAGTGCTAGGCCAAAATCGAGCGGTTCAGCTGTAGGGTCAATTTGGGCATGATAGGTATCTAGACCGACCAATAATGCGTGCGATGTATTAAACGCCTCGGCATAACCACCGACAACTTTCACCTTGAGGGGTGTGCCCTCGATAAGCAAGGTAATCTCGTCACCGATTTCAGCATCGAGTGTTGTCAGAAGCCCATAACCTGCCACCGCTTCATTTTCAGCGCTAAACATGCGACCGGTATCGACACCAAAATCAAATGCCTCATAGTCATCACCTAAGACGCGAAGACGTATCGGAAATTCGAGATTATTTTCGGCCCAGCCATAGGCCGTGACTTCGGTGTAGTAGGTTTCGAGTTCAGACAATGCTTCGATTTGGGCACGGGTTGTTTCTTGGGACACAAAACCACGATTGATATAAAGATCAGACGGCGTGCCCTGGTTATACATCGGATTTTCAGATAGATGTTTCAAGGTGGCATCTGCACCAACCGCAGTCAAGGCAACGGTCAGTGACAGAACCAAACCCAGCACCGTCAACGTGGTGCGTAAAGGTCGTGCAAAAACATCTTTGACCCCGAAGACAATCACAGGGGGGAAACCCAGCTTCTTCGCCAATTGTGCGGGACGTGATGCGCCTTTAAGATTCCGTTGATAGCCAACATTGATGGCTTGCACTGTATCTGCGCGACTACCTTGCCATGCCGGAATAATTGTGAAGATGAGCACAGCAATTTCAATCCCCAGTACAATCGCGAGCATCAGACCCGGATCATTCACTGATGGAGCATCAGTATAGAGAACTTCAGCTAAGGGTTCCGTAAAGACGGGGGCAATCATTAACCCCAGTCCTAAACCAGCCAGAGCGGCAATGAGACCAATCGTCAGTTGCTCAACGACTAGTAAAAGCATAACTTGACGCGGTGTAAAGCCGATACTCTTGAGTAACCCAATTTCACGGAATTGCGCGACAATCTGGCCACCAATCGTGTTGGCAATGATAAATCCGACCGTCACCAATCCCAGCAAGCTGAAGAAGCTCAAAAATAGGACTGTCATTTGGGTTTGGATATGGCTCATTTGTTTAATCCATTGCCATTCCAAGCTAGATTCCAGCCGACTATGCAACAGGACGTGGGCTTGTTCCACATATGCTTTAGAATCATCAGGATTTTCGATGCGGAACCCAAATGCTTGCATCCAATTGTCTTGATTAGGCACAATTTCAGCAAAAGTGGCGGTATTGACATAGATAATACTCGGTATGAGTTCAGCCGTTGTGTCATTATAGGGAACCCAGTGTGATGTGACAGAAAGTCCTATAATCTTGAAGGATGCTAGACCATTTTCGGTCAGAATCTCGACGGTATCCCCGACTTCAAAATGATGATATTGCGCAAACCCATAATCCAGCACGATTTCATCAGTAGCGTTTTCTGTCAGCCATTGCCCTTTCACAATCAATGGTTGAGCAACATCCGGCATTTCATCAAGCGCATAAATGAACATTTCTTTCTTGGTGCCATCATCGAGCAAAATAGGATGATGACTGGTCGCCGGGATAATGGGGGTTGTTTCCGTGACACCATCCAGTTCCCGAATAGGCGTCATATCAACATCCATGCTATTGGCAACTAGCCAAACATGGGCCCCATTGGTTTTATCGAAGTTTTCTTCCCATGGATTGGTCGCACTGGATTGCACAACCAGCGCAATAGTTAGGGCGGCTGTTGCTAAAAACAGGGCAAAAAACACCAAAATTTGTTGCCCCCAGCGACTCCGTAAATCAGCGAAGGCTTTGCGACGAATTGCGCTCCACATATCTTAAGCCTCCAATGAAACTAAATGGTTGAGGGCGAGATTACTGGCGCTTTGTTCTTGCAAATCAGTATCTTCGACAATTTGACCGTCACGCATCGTAATCACCCGGTCAGCCATACTCGCCACTTTCGCATCGTGTGTGACTAACAAAATCGTCTGGCCTTCATTGTGATAGCGACGCAAAAGATTGAGTACTTCGCGTGCACTCTGGCTATCTAAATTCCCGGTGGGTTCATCTGCCAATAAAACGGCTGGTTCATTCATCAACGCACGAGCAATGGCCACCCGTTGCTGTTGTCCACCCGAAAGCTGAGTGGGCAGGGCATGCGCTTTATCACCAATACCCAAATCTTCAAGCAGTGATTGACGTTTCGCTTCAGCTTTTTTCGTGGGCATGCCCGCCATCAAAGCTGGCATTTCGATATTGTCAGCCACGGTGAGATTGTTAATGAGATTAAAGCGTTGGAAGACAAAACCAACTTGCTTGCGCCGCATAATCGCCCGTTGCGTTTCATTGAGTTGATCAATGCGCTGTCCTGCAATATCGATTTCGCCAGCGGTCGGGCTATCTAACCCACCTAAGAGATGCAAAAGCGTGGATTTGCCACAGCCACTTGCTCCCATAATAGCCACAAATTCACCTGCCTTGAGTTCAAAGTCGACACCACGCAGGGCTTGAACTTGGACGCCGTTGAGTTGATAAGTCTTGGTAAGTTTGGTCGTATGTAGAATTGCAACCATTGTATAGTTATCCTCGATCTAATTGTATTTCACAGACGTCGAGCCACTTTAGGTCAGCTTCGACGTGATAAATAGCACCTTCAATAAGCAAATAAGATGTTTTGTCGGCAGAATTTTGGCATTGCAATGCCATTTCATTAAGTTGTTTAAGATTTTGCAAGTAGGTTTGCCGCTGGCGACGAATAAGTTCATGTGCATCCATGATGCCTGTTTGGTAGGCGAGCATCATTTTTGAGAAAAATTCATCTTTGAGATACGGTCCCTGGACAGTTTCAACCAGCCAAGCGGTAACGTGCTGAATACCATCTACCGTAATTTGATACATTTTCTTATTGGGGCGGTCATTTTGCTCTACAACTTCATACTGTTCGACGAGACCATCTTTCTCTAAACGTCCCAAAGTTGTATAAATCTGTCCTGCATTTAGCGGTGCTTGGATTGCCCCGAACAAATCATCATAAGCTTGTTTTAGTTCATAGCCATGTGCGGGTTTTTCCGCTAATAGAGCCAAAATAATGTTTTTCATGATCACCTATATACTCGTTATATATAACGAGTATATAGGGTGTTTTTTAAACTGTCAATAGAATGTGATTTAGTCTTCAACGGAAATGGGTTATTTGACAGAATAGACTATGCCAAATGAAATAACTTGATGAGGAGTTTTTTTACCAGTTATTTTTGCAAAACTTGATGAAACAATGCTTCATAAGCATCTGTCACTGCTTCCCAAGTATAGGTGGTTTGCGCACGTTGACGCGCTTTGGCTTGATAAGTCGCTATCTCATTTTGATTTTCGAGATAGAACCGTAATTTTTCAACCAAATCATCGACCGTGCCATCATACGCCAAGCCAGCATCCCCAATAGTTTCTAGATTTTCAGGGGTTGCATGTGTGATGACTGCACTACCAAATGCCATTGCTTCAACAAGGGCCGGATGGGTACCACCAACACCTGATGTCTCGACAAAAATCGCGGCGTTTGTGCCAAACTCATGATAGCCTTTACCAAAAACATAGCCGGTGAAGATAATTTTGGGATTATTGTTGGCTTTAGCCTTCAAATTGGTGATATATTTTTGGGAATAAGCCGAATCTCCGACAATAACACATTGCCAATCTTGCACAAGTTCTTCGGGTAATTTGTTAAAAGCTTCTACCAAATGATGCGCACAGTTTTCAGGCACTAAACGCCCGACAAAGAGAATATAATTAGGGGCGTTGACCTCAAACTTAGCGAGTGTTTCGCCAGCATCAATCTGTTCAACTTCTGAACCGTAAACAATGACGGGTGGTTCATCCTTAAAACGATCCTTGTAATACCCTTGCACAACCTGCGAATCAGTCAGATAAGCGTTGGGGAGTTTGGTGGCCAGATATTCTGCAAATTTTATGTATTGCTTGGCCACGGCTGGCCATTTTTCGCGTTTCCAATCTAAACCGTCAACATTTAGAATGGTGCGCGTACCCACAAGCCGCGGAATCCATGTTACGGGACTATTGCCTGCAATAAAATAAAGTGCAATATCATAGCGACGTGGTAGCGCGTGTATGCTTGAGAAAAATGAATGGACAAGCGTATCTAGGTATTTGTTAGGAATGGTTGGCAATTTAACAAGCTTCATGCCTTTATAGGTTGGCTCGTCATATTGGATGTGATGGGAACGGCAATAGACGGTCACATTATGACCACGTTCAACCAACCGTTGCCCCAATTGCTCAACACATGTTTCAAACCCGCTATAACTGGCAGGGATACCACGTGTCCCCAGCATGGCAATCCGCATCATTTAACTTCCTTTGTCGTGATATTTACATAGCTTGTCGCAAAATATATGATCAACTAATTACAGCAAGTTTTGCTCCATAAAGCCTATATACAATATTTTCCAGTAAACTTTAGCGACTTATTTACTCAATCTGCAATATTAGATATTTTAACAATGCCAAGTGTAATGCATACATTATTACAATTTGAATTAGTCTCTGTCTAGTAAACTATAGACATTCGGCACCCTTGGTAATTCAAAATTTTGAAATTCCGTCCGAACATCTATTGTTTGCAATCTTTGTTCCTTTGAACATTCTATTTTATCTTTATTCCAGCAAACGAATACCGTTAATTTTCGATAGCATCACTATACTGTTTATTGCTTGGATTGAAACCGGCAACTCTGATAGTTGATACATTATTCGCTAGCTAACGTCTATCAAATTTGATAAACGGTCTGAAACTC
>JBNLCD010000428.1:0-5299 GCA_050303635.1 Anaerolineae bacterium | reverse complement strand
TGCCTTCCAGCAAAATTTGCCCACCGTCTGGTTGGTGGATACCGGTCATGATTTTGATGAGGGTTGATTTACCAGCGCCATTTTCGCCAAGTAGAGCATGAATTTCCCCGGGGTAGAGTTTCAGGCCTACATTATTGAGAGCAACCGTAGCACCAAAATGTTTTGAGACGCCTTGCATCTCAAGATAAGGATCAGAATTAGGTAACATTTTTTATCTCAATAACAAAATAATCTTATGATTTTTAAGAGGTTAACACATGTTTTTGGAGATTGCAACAAAAAACTCCAATTTTCCACAAAAAACGAGAAAAACTTGTAAAAAAACGAGAAAATACTCTACAATGGGGAGCACTACCATATGCTTTGAATTCATGTATACTGGCTAAACATGGCCAGTAGAAACGGAATTTCGAAAATAATTATGCAAAAATCAGCAAGCGCTTACGATCGGCATCAAACCATCCTGCAACTCCTTGAAGAGTATGCGAGTGTACGTGTCACTGATCTCGCCGAACAACTGAATGTATCAGAAAGTACGATTCGTAATGATTTAGAAGCGCTTGATAAGCAAGGCCATTTAGTTCGGATTCATGGGGGGGCGATCGCGAAGAATGACAATCCTGAAGAACCCATTCGCCCCGAATATTTCAGTGCCAAAGCGTTGACCCATGCAGATGAAAAACAATGGATTGCACGTTGGGCGGCGGGGATGGTCGAAGATGGAGATGTCATTGTCCTCGATGCCAGCACAACCGTTTTGCATATTGCTCCGTTTTTGCTAGATCGTCGTAATCTGTCTGTGTTTACCAACGGCATTGATGTCGCACGTGTTTTAGCCAAAGAACCCTCTAATACCGTAATTATTTTGGGCGGAATTCTGCGTCCGAACGGGAATTCCTTAACAGGTTCCTTTAGTAAACATGTCCTCGATGGTCGTCAAATCAGCATTTCATTTTTGTCCTGTAGTGGGTTTACGCCGGAGCATGGCTTCTTCGAAGTTGATATGCAAGAAGCACAGATGAAAAAGTTGATGATGCAAGCTTCGCAGAAGAATATTGCCCTCTTGGACTCCAGTAAAATAGGTCGTATCGGCATTGCATCTTTTGCTGATTTAGATGATGTGGACTATTTCATTACCGATGAAAATGTTCCCTCCGAAATCATCAAGCAGGTGTATGCCAGCAATACACATGTGGTGGTTTGTGGCGAACAGACCAACCACTCTTATAATCCGCGTGATACGAAGCAAAAAACGTATCGCATCGGTTTTGCCAATTTAAGTGAACAAACGTCGTTTAGTCGGGATGTCCGCCGTAGTCTGGAAAAAGCGGCCAGTGCCAGCGAGCAAATTGAGCTCATTTTGGCGGATAATCAACTAGATCCGGATGTTGCTCTGCAAGTTGCCGATGAATTGCTCGATCAAAATTTAGATCTCGTCATTGAATATCAAATTGATGAGCTGGTCGGTAATCGCATCGCCCACAAATTCCAGCAAGCCAATATCCCTCTCATTGCGGTTGATATTCCTATGTTGGGAGCTGTCTATTTTGGGGTAGATAATGTTGTCGCTGGGCAAATGGCTGGTCAGGAATTAGGTCAAGCTATCGAAGACCGCTGGCAAGGCAAATTCGATCATTTGATTATCTTGGAACAACAACGCGCAGGCCAGCAAACCTCTATGCGTATTCAAGGTCAGTTAGAGGGCTTGGAAAGTGTTATTGGCCAAATTGATCAAGCCAAGATTTTGCGAGTTGATTCCGATAACACAATGGAGGGGAGCTATCGGGCAATGCAACCGATCCTCAGCCAACTTTCTAATGAGCAACACATTGCTGTAATTTCATTTAATGATGATGCCGCGATGGGCGCGTTATATGCGGCGCAAGATAGCAAACATATCAATAACTTGCTTCTTGTTGGGCAAGGCGCTGATCGTCGTTTTCGGAGTGAAATGGGCAAAAATAATCCTTGTATTGTCGGATCAACCGCCTATCGTCCCGAAGATTACGGCAAATATCTGATTTCACTGGCTCTCGACATTTTGGGAAGTAAATCAGTTCCACCCGCTGTTTACATGGAACACTTCTTTGTGACACCTGAACTCATTAGCCATTATTATCCTCATGACAAAGATGAGTAGCGTCAGCAAAAGTCAGATATTTCATATAGCTAGATCTATATACAGGCAGACGAGTTGAAGCTCCCCTTCCCAAAGAAAAGAGGAGCTCTTTGACACGTCAACACTATTTTTAACGGATTTTTTCCCTCGATATAGTCATATAGTCTTTATTCGACTGTATTCTCGGTGCTTTCTGGAGCATCCGGGTTCGCATTAGATGACGTGGCGACACTTTCAGATAGTTCATCTTCGTCTTGATCGGGTTGTGTTTTACCCTCAATCCAAGCAATTCGGGCCACCCATTCCTCGCTGGCTGGGTCGATTGTAAAAACACCTTGCATGGCTTGAGCACCAGTAATTTGGATAGGCAAATTACTATAGAGGTTGCGTTGAGCCGTCATCATGACAAAGGCCATCTCCTCTAAGTCAAGCGGAATATCGCGCACAGGTGTAGTTGTATCTTCCATTTGTTCTTTCTTCTCAGCTTGCAATCTCACCATTTCGGAACGAATGACTAATGAGCTGGGTTTGTTACGCAAAATAGCAAAGTAGATGCGACCTACACATTCGCCTTCTACAAAACCATCATAACGCCCTAAGAGCATGTCTGTACTTAATGGGGCTACCCGCCACTCATGATAGGCATTGTGCGGGAAATTGAGAACACGTTCACCGTTATCTAACCCTGTGATTCTTACACCAAAACGCCCGCGTAGATTGCCGACTCGTAGTAAATCTATATCACCATAGTTAAAACCCCACGTCTCGCTTCCCATATGATAGCCATTGGCATCTGCTATGAGGCTAACTGGCATGTCCGTACCGGGTGTTTCAGGAACAGTAAAAGTCAGCAGGGCTGGGCTCCAATCTATCTCGCCAGCGCCACAGGTAGGCTGGATACCAATGACTTTAAAATAAAGATCATCCAGTTTCTCATTGGTAATGATGCAGGTGATTTCATCACCAATTTGGGGAGGTTGACTGCTTCTGCCTAGACAACCGTCGGTTTGGCTCACGCCAAAATTAGCCAGAATATCATCACTGGTTTCAAAAACCAGATAGGGCACGGCGGGCATTTCTACAACCACACCCTCGGCACTACCCGAATATTCTTCAAAAACTTTATAGGCAGATAGATCACCTAATCGCGCACGATACAAATTCATCGTGAAATCAGATGGCACATAACTATTTGTCCCTGTAATCACCTTGCGGATAGTCAGTTTCACAGGTTTATCATTGGCGACAATCTTACAGGTAATGGGTTCAGCTCCCATAAAACCACGACACCCTTCATCGTAGGTGAAGGTATAGCGATTGACGATGTCGGACGGACCTGAAATTTTAATACTATATGCGCCAACTCCAATATTTTCGTCATATGTTTCTTGTAATTCGGCAGGCGACCATTCAGATAGAAACTCGCCTGTGCCAAATAATTCTTGATGACGGATGGGTGCATGACGTCCCTGCGCTGGATCTTGCAAGGCGAGCATATAATCAAACGTGTCCGGCGTAGCTAGCCCACCATGATCGTTTATGACAGTTAATTCGATGTGCAGTGTTTGATCAATCTCTTGCGCTTTGCTTGACTTTTGAATACTCGCCGCCAACATTACCCCGATAATAAGAACTAAAACCAAACGCTTATACATATGCTTACCTTCCTTATTCCTCTAAACTTGCCAACGGGATATTGCTGAATGAACCTGAAAAGGAGATGCTGTCTGGCAAAGTATCAGGTCGATCCGGTTGATCACCAAATGTCATAAATTGTGAGAAATTGGATGTAATATCAAACGTGGCGCTGATCGTCGTTCCATCATTGGTGATAGTCATGGTGCCGACACTATTTGAGCCGTAAATGGCCACTAGTTTTTCACTACTGCCGGGTTTGGTGACATCCGTCGGAATATTCAACATCCCAATGGGTGAGCGATTGACTAACCGTGGATCAGAGCCTTGGACGTCATACGTGCCGCTTTCTAATCCGGTATCAAAACGCAACGTAATCAAATAGCCGTCTTCATGCCGAATCTCCACCATTGGATTACCCCCGATAGAATTGATTTTCAAGTCATAACGACTGTTCTCTGGCGTAAACACAATCCCAGAATCGGTCGTAATTTCATAACTTGGCGGGGTAGGTACACTCACTATATTTGGATTGTTGATGGAGTTAATGACCTCAAATACTACCGTTTCCCATTCTGCCCAATCTTCGAGTGGCATTGTCACTTTAATGAATAACTTGCCAACACTTTCAATATCCATGTAATAGAAGGTCAAACGACGATTTTCACCTTGTTGATAAGCCCGCGTGACAGTGGGGTAAAATGTTCCCTCGACAGTGACAACATCACTAATCACCGTGCCATAAGCACCGGCATTGATGTCGCTTGTAGCAAACTGCTCAAGAGTCATGGTTGCCACATCACCGGAGAAATTATTCGCAATTTCTTCTTGGGTTGCGATGTAAATTTCAAGCTCGCCGTGTGTGCCATCTGCCGACACCGTGAACGATAAATCATTAGGTGGCAAATAGGCGTCATTGAAAATATCCGGGTAAGCGACAATGAGCCGTCCATCATAAAATAGTTGGGTATTGAGTCCTGTTTCAGTGGTTGTTTCAAGTACATCAGAGTCAAGACCGGCAATATCCCCGGTTGCATCAGCCAATATTCCATCGACTAAATAGCTCGACCAGATGGTGCACCCATGTGTAGTGGTTACTGTGGAGAAGAAATATTCACTGCTTAAGTGTAGGGTTGATGTGGTTATCTCATCTGAATACTGATATATCTCGGCGGTGTCGGTTGCTTCATAATAGACCACATTATCGACTGTTAAATCACCTGATGCATTGTGCTGAACGCGCAGACGATTATCTTCAACCAAGGTGTAATTGACATAGACTATGCTTTCATTTACCCAGCTCGGCTCACAATCTGAAACGCTGATTTGTTTGTAGGGTTGAGCTATGAGCGGTAACGTAAAAGACGAATCTTCTGCAAGGTTTTGGCTAGGGGGTGTAACCGTTTGGGTAAAATATTGTACGTGGTTCGGGCAATCACCCTCTACAGTCAATTTACGGATAAAGCTGGTCTCAGAAAGAATTTGCCAGACTTCGGTTTGCGCAGTATTGGCGTATGTACCAACGTCTATCTGTGTAAAAATCAG
>JBNLCD010000427.1:0-5300 GCA_050303635.1 Anaerolineae bacterium | reverse complement strand
GCTTCGGTGGTCTTGCCGGAGCCTGCCGGAGCCGTCAATATCTGGCGGGTTGGATGCATAAATGAAGTCCTGTGTGGATGGAGAATACACTACCTCTAAGTATGACACGAAAGCCAAGGCCTCGCCAAACCCAGTTTGCTTTGGAATCTGGCGGTAATTACTGCAAAGTCTATCTGCTCGAATATTCTAAATTATTTCGCAATATGCTTGCGTAGATTGTCCAATTTTGGAGTAGTCGCTATACTGAAATATGCAGATTGTAGCGGCGCTAGTGAGGTATATAAAATGCAACACGATAATGCTACTTCATCCCCCAAATCATCAGATAGCAAGACCCAAAAACAAGCTCCTGCGGAACAAGTGTCGCCCGTCGAACAGGCCAGTCCATTGGCACCTCATTTGCGCAGATCCCTAGCTTCAAGTAGCGGTGATGATAACCCTGACTCTGTGCGTGACCAATATGCAAGCCAACTCAGCCAACTACCTCAAACTCAACGGGTGCAAATGATGCGCCATCTTCAGCAAAGTTATGGCAACCGCCAAACCGCATCAATCATGCGCCAAGTACCTTCATCTGATCAAGATACCGAAAGCCATCCTTGGACTCCGCCCTTTGAATTGGCTGTCGCAAACACCAAAGATCAAGCGGCCAATCGGCTCGGCCAAATTGAACTAAAATTATTACAACTATCTCAAAATTATGACCTTGAAGAAGATGCGCAGGATATTACGGATGATATTCGTGCCGTGCGAACCTTACGCGGTGAATTCAGCGGTGATACAGGTCCAATTGATACGTCTGCGCTAACCCGTCTTAATTTGATGATGCTGTCCTTGCCAGCGCGCTATGATGCCAAGATAAGCGGGATGAAAGCGCGGGTAGCGGCTGGACTGCGTCAAATTTCATCGGCCCCCGCTCCCGATATGTCAGTGACGCGCGATGCTATCGCCGAAAAGTTGCGCATTGCGTTTCGCGAAAACGCGGATGAAACATTTATCACCGAACTGAAATCAGCGGACGAAAAAATCAAAGAATATGTTGATGCCGCAACGAAGTATAGTGAATGGGCGCAAAAAGCGGCAGGTAAAGCGAGCATGGCCAAAGCTGAGAAATTCCTCGAACAATTTGGCAAACAGAGTAAATCCATTGGGGAAGGTTTAGAAAAAATCAATCAAGTTTTGACCGTCGCGAAAGCGATTGAAAGTCTTGCTGTCGAACGTGGTTTTAGCCCGCAGATGAATGCCATTGGTCGGCTGGAAGATGCCATTGCCGCGATTGATGTTGTTGTTAGCTTTGCAAAATTTGTGCCTGTCTTTGGAGATATATGGTCAAAATGGTACAAACCCCTCACCGAAGCATGTATCCGAGGCTTAAAAATTGTGGCACGGGAAGATGAAAAATTGGCACGCGATCTTGAGTTCTTTGATTGGCTCCAACAAGCACCCCGGAATGGTTACGGTGCGCCTATTATAAGCAATAAAGCGGAATTCTTTAATCTCTTTCCGGGTGGTCAACCTGTTCTCAACTTTATGTGGGTGATTATGGATGGCGGCAGTCCCCCCGTCTCACAAGCAGTGATTTCATTCTTCGTGTCCGTCGCCGAACGGATGAGCATCGCTGAGCGTTATAAATTAAAGACCGAATCAACCTCAGATTGGTATAATCCGTTTTCGTGGTTAAATGAGGATACCATTGACGAAACCTATCTCATTACGTGGGTTTCAAACCGGAAAAATATGATTTGGGCAATGCTCTATGGGAGTATGAAACATGGAGGGATTGCTTAGCTTTCTCTTTCTCTAGATAAATCAGTAAGTCCAGCCTATATGCTATACTTGACCCTGCCGGAATAAATTTTACCTGTTGCATGCTGAAGGAATAACCCATGCCTATTCCCCATCGTTGGGATTTAACGCCCAAAGAAGCCATTGCGCTCCAAAAAGAACTGGCCCCACAAGTGGATAACACCATCCCGATTGATATAGCCAATTTGCAAACTGTGGCGGGGGTCGATGTCAGCGTTAAAAATAATGTGAGCCGCGCGGCAATTGTCGTGCTGAGTTTCCCTGATTTAGAAGTTCTTGAAGCGGTTACCGCCAAACAACCGACCCCGTTTCCGTATATCAGCGGCTTGCTTTCATTCCGCGAAGGCGACGTGATCTTACAGGCCCATGCCAAACTCCAGCACCGCCCCGATGTTTATATCTTCGATGGGGCCGGCATTGCCCATCCACGCCGTATCGGGATCGCCGCGCATATTGGACTCTGGTTTCAGAAACCGACGGTCGGTTGTGCGAAAAAACGCCTCGTCGGTGAATATCCTGAACTTCCCAGCGAAAAAGGAAGTTTTGTTCCCAATATTCATAAGGGCGACGTAGTCGGGAATGTGGTGCGGACGCGGACGGATGTTAAACCTGTGTATATTTCAGCCGGTCATCAAGCGACGCTCGATACGGCAACCGAACTTATTCTAAAAACAACAACCCGCTATCGTTTACCTGAACCGATTCGCGCCGCGCATAATACCGCTGGCGATTTTTAAGGTAAAGGATTATTTTGATGAAATGGAAATTATTGAACCCAATGGCGATATTGGGATTAACTGGATTTATCTTTATATGTGCCTATGGCGTTATTTGGTCATATTATAAATCTACCTTACCCTGCTGGCAATTGGGCTGTAATAGTGAAGTATCAATTTCATTTGAAGGACATGAGCTACCCGATAGTTATACAGTTGAAATTTGGTATCCAGCAATTAGCCCCAAAGACGGTTATATCAAATATGAATGCATCGATGGGATAATTACTGATACCAAGGTAACCGCATCTGACAATGTGCGTCATAATTTTATGCATACTAACAATATCTTGGACACAGAACTATACGGGGATGATTATAATATCGGTGGTGGAATAAATATTTGCGAAGAATTCTTTGTAAGAGTACCTCGCGCACCATATGAACTGACCGTAAGAGTTACTTGGGATGAAGACAATTATCAAGAAACCATTATTCCAGACTATACTGTTTTCCACCCTAATGGTGAAAATTGTCCCCCAACATGTCGCAATGCGGAGATAAAAATAGAAATATCTTAGTTATTTACAATTAAAACTGCACGGAGATTTTCAAATGAAAAACCTAAAATGGTGGCAAATTGCGATTGGAATTTTAGTCCTCATTAATCTTGTCTTAGCTGGCGTGACCATTTATTTTCTCACGGCCATCTAGAATTTTTCGAAACAAGTTACTTATTCACGCAATCACAAAGGAAGACGGATGCCTGCCTCTGAATATATTTTGCGCCTGCGGGAAAAAGTAGGCCATGAACTCATTATGATGCCGTCTGCGGCGGCAATTATTCGCAATGAAAAGAACGAAATCTTATTGCACCAACTCCGCAATACAGGGCAATGGTCACTCCCCGGCGGAGCCATTGACCCCGGCGAATCGGCGGCAGAAGCTGTGGTGCGTGAAGTTTTTGAAGAAACGGGTTTAAATGTGCGCCCCGTAAGTCTAGTCGGCATTTATAGCGGCGGTTCTCACCATTTCATCACCTATCCGAATGGTGACCAAATCGGGGTGGTGAATATGGCTTTCAATTGCGAAGTCATTGGCGGGGAGTTGAATATTGATAACGATGTCGAGTCAATCGCCCTAAAATATTTCGCTTATGATAGCTTGCCGGACAATGTTTTAACGCACCACCTCCAACGGATTGAACATGCCTATACCCGCACGGAACCCTATATCGGGGTGGATTAAGAAATTTCCAACTCCTAAATAAGTTTTAGGCTACACTATAGAAAAGCTTGAACGGAGATTGATGATGCGTTGGTTGAAGTGGTGGCATATTCTGGCTGTTTCCATCGTCGGATTGGGTCTAGTGGCGGTAGGTACGGTGATTTTCGCACCAGACCTGATTCGCTTTTGCAGTTTGGTCGATTATTTAGATTCCGAAGATCGCCTCAGTGTGACTATTACCTCGCCGTTGCCTGAAAATTATGATGTCGAAGTGTGGTATCACGACGATAAATACACCAAATTCCGTTGTGAAAATGGTCAACTCGTCGGTGGCGATGCTGTGAATACCGATCAGACCGAGAAACCTCGCGACTTCGGCCAGAACTTTACCGATATTTGCGCCATGCAATCCATGTCTTCGCGTGATCTTGTCAAAGAATTTAGACTAAGAATCACGTGGCTCGACGACAGTTATGAAACCACCGTTCGACCCGATTATCAAACACACGCGCCGAACGGTGAAGGGTGTGAACCGACATATCGTCGGGCCCAGATTGAACTCACGCTTGAATAAAATCTACGCGCGGGGGCACGCTATGTCAGTCAGCCCATGTTGCCATGACAATCGACTAGTTGAGATGTTCGCGGCAGAACGCGACCGTTTCTTTGAGATTTTGGCGAATCCGGTCTTCATCGGGGAAACCGCAGGAATCCAAATGTAATTCACAGGTCACGGTGCCCGCAAATTCATCCGCTTTCAGTTGACGCAACAAACTCCCTAAATTGAGTTCGCCGTGTTGGGGCAAACGATGCTCTTTGCCATTTTGATAATTGCTCAAATGTATATGGGCCACGCGTTCACGGGCGGCTTGATAGGCTTGCATCGGGTCAATGCCATGCGTGGCCCAATGGGTGGTGTCCATTGTCAAATAGGGTGCGGCCACCGCCCATTCTTCAACGGTGTTCCAATAGAATGGATTGCGCTTGCCGAAAGCCGTCTTATAAATGGGAATATTTTCCACGGCAACTTTGACTTCTGTTTTTTGTTGATAGGCAGGGAGATCGTTTTGAATCCAATCCGCACTCTTTTTGCCATCATGCTCACGTGCCAACCACGGCAAAAATATATTGCGCTTATTGGGTGTACGGATCTGGGCAATCGCAATTTTCGGCGGTAGGTGCATGACAACCGCTTCTGCCCCAATTTCTTCCGCCACATCAACCGAAGCTTGGACGGTCCGCACATCTTCCAGCGGCACATCCCAGCCGTGCACATGCGGCACAATATGTAACATGGGGCTGTGTAAGACCAAGACGGGCAAATCGTGCTTAGCCATCAAATCTTTGAGTTTCTGAGGATTACGGGTGCTCCAACGTTGGTCACACATAATTTCAATGCCATCAAAGCCAGCAGTTTTGGCTACGCTAAAGCAAAAATCCAAGTCCATTGTATACAGCGAACCTGTGGAAAAGAGGAGACGCGCTTGTCCCATACAACTTACTCCTTCACCATGAAATATCGATAAATGAATGATTATTGTAACGTTAAAT
>JBNLCD010000426.1:0-5304 GCA_050303635.1 Anaerolineae bacterium | reverse complement strand
TTAAATCAACTTCCTCAATGGGATTATCCAGCCACAGGATTTGCTCATCAGTGACCCGCTTTTGTGCATTTTCTTGAGCACGCTGAATAAACGTCGCGTTAAGATCAACACCGATGCCATTTGCCCCCGTGCGTTCACAGAGACGGATCAACATTTCGCCACGTCCACAGCCAATATCAATGGCGGTATCGGTTGATTTGAGGTCAATCAAACCTAATACACGCTTAAGTTTCTCGGCACTGATGGGGTTATAGAATTCGTGGTCACGGTGAGCAATAGTCGAAAATTTTTGATGATCCAAGCGTGTTTTAGCCTTTAACTCAATGAAAATCCTATTATACCGCGTATCTAACGAGGGAAATTCACAGGGTCGCAAAGACTAACTTGAGACCCCACTATAAACTTACGATTACTTCATCGCCAAGCCATCATAAATTTTAAGATTGGGAAGATTTTCAATCTCCGGCGGAATATCGGTCAGCGTGTTCATTTGGACATACAAATGTTGCAAGTTCACCAAGTTACCCCATTCTGGCGGTAAGGCTTCGATATGATTGGCGAATAAGTTCAGGACCTGTAGATTTGCCATGTTGCCAATCTCAGCCGGCAGTACTCTAAGTTGATTACTACCCAAATGTAATTGTTCCAAATCCGCTACATATTGAATCTCAGACGAAACATCGGTCAACTCATTATTATTGACATACAGCAAACGCAACTGGGTGAATTGGCCGATATCGCCCGGTACACGTGTCAAATGGTTGCTTCCCAAATTCAGTGTAGTCAGATGATTAAGCGTATGTAGGCCACCGGGAAATTTGTGGATATCGTTGAAACTTAGATTTAGATCTTCCAAGTTAAGTAAATAACTGAGGACCAGCGGAACGGTCGTCAGTCCATTATTGGAGAGATTGAGCTTTTTGAGGTTTTGTAAATGGGCGAATTCAGGCGGCAAATCACGTAGATTATTGAAGGACAGATTAATTTCTTCGAGACTAGTGAAATGCGCGAGGGTGGGCGGTAAGGCAGACAGATCTTGATACGTGAGATTGAGCTTTGTGAGTTCACGCATGGCTTGCGTTTGAGTAGCGTAATCTGCATCAGGCGAAATTGGCAAAGCCAGCGCTTGACCATTAACAGGATCGCGCCACGCCCGTAATTGAATTAGCGCAACATAATCTGGGTCATGATGTGGGTTAACCACAACCATAGCAAATGAATTTAAACAAAGAATACCAATCAAAACAGCAACGATAAGACGGGGTAGGTATCTCCTCAACATAGCGAACACCCCTTGGTTAAATTTTAGGTTAAGTTAAGTTTAACAAAATTTAACCAATCTGTGGGGAAGTTGTGAAAATCTACTAACAAAAATTTTTGACTTCTACCTTTAATGACAAGCAACATCCTCAAAACGCAGAAATTAAGAAGTTATTATTAAAAGATCAAAAATTAATTATTTACAGATTTATATTTTTGTAAAGTTGCCTAATAAGCCAGGCAACCAATTTGGGATGAATGTCATAAATAAGTAGTTTGAGAACATTTTGAATTAACTCATGTGTTATATTAAAATTTTTACAGCGCATTAATACAAGGCTATAGTTAGCGTTAAAGTGAGTTTAAGATTTTGAAAGATACTAGCAAAAGCTCAATGTTTCTATCTAAAATATAGTTATGAGCTAAGTTAAATATTATTTTTCACAAAGATAATATTTAGCATTTTTATTAATTTAATTAATCTATACACGGATTTTGAGATTTTAGCATCGTTGCCTAGATTTTTTCATTCCTCTCCGTCTAAAACTCAAAGATTTAATCCATTTCCATCTCTATAACAACTTAGATAGATGTTGAGGTACGGACCTGACTTTTGGATTGCCTTTTGAGTTGTCCCTTGGATAGATTAATTATGCCTTTTCGTGTGGAGATATGTTGATGAGTAAGTATTATGTTCGGGCTGGACAATTCTTATTGGTATTTGCCCTAGTGCTTAGTTTGATTAGTTTGGCACCTTCGCAAGCAGGCACGATTACCGATGATTTTGAAAGTTATAGTTTAGGGAATATCAATGGGCAGGGGGGATGGTCAATGACTGGCCCTTATGATGCTGAAGTTGTAGCTAATACCTGGGGATATTCTGGTTTTGGTGCTCAAAGTTTCCGTGTTTCAGATGCGGTAACTACAGGCGCATTTCGTGACAATGCCTTTACCCCATCTACCAATGAAGCGGGTGAAACCACGGCCATCACGAAGGGTTACTCGAGTGGTCCTCGTGAAACTTATTTTTATGGTGAATTTGCCATTGCCTCAGCGGTACCGGGAGCAGAACAACCCGGTATGCATATCCAAGTCAGTCCGGATAATGGATCTGGCGGACGCATGAGCTATGTCGGTATTGAAGACGTAGTCGGCGGCTTGCATATTTTCTTCTATGAATATGACACCACTGATGGATCATGGCCGTACACAAGTATTGCAACTGTCAGCCGCAATGTACCACACACTATTGGTATTGAGATGTATTTTGTTGAAGGTCCGAGCAACGATATTGTAAACATCTACTTAGATGGTGCGCTGGTCCTCACCGGAACTTCATGGGAAGACTATTTCCGTGACAATATTTCTTTTGAACTTGGTGTTCCGACCGTTGATTCCTTAGGTTTTTATGTGCGGGGTACTCAACATCCGGCCAATCTCGGTAAAGGGTATGTCATCGACAATGTTGTGGTGATTACAGCGCCGGGTCCGATTGTGGCGACGGGTAGTGGTCTCAACTTGCCGGAGAAAATTGCCCAAATTAAGATTGATCATTACCAAGCCCAACCTGCTTATGAATCACCAGATGGTGGTGTCGCACGAACTGGCGACGGTACTGAAATCTGGTTGCCCCATGATTGGGATGGTAATTTCTTCGATACCTATGATGTTTACGCTACGCAAACCGTCGATGATCGTGTTTGGGTACAAATTTTCTTAGGTAGTGAAACAATGGTTTGGGTCCCTCTTGATCAAGTGACTCCGCTCAGTTATATAACTGACTAATTTGGAAACAGAACGGGCTAGCTTAATAACTAGCCCGTTTTTATTATTTAAGTTGAATTCCACACTTTAACGCGAGGCAATATCGTTGCCCAGAACAGCTTTCAAATCGAGAATCGGCGTGCCATCAATCGCTTCCAGTGGCCCGACTTTGAGTTTATTCTGCTCAATGGCTAAAACAGTGACTTCATGTAAACCAATTGGATTCGGGCGATGCGGCGAACGTGTGGTAAAAACACCAGTCACCGAACGGCTCTGATCACCGCGTGGATGAACTTCGAGCACATCTCGTTGTGCTTGATGAAGCCAAGTAATGAGCATCAATTGGGTGCCAATTTGAATACCTGCTAGCCCTACTTGCATATCTGGATTGATTTCAAGCCAAGCATCCACGCCGCCTTCATCACCTTGCCGAGGTGCTTGGGTTATATCTGTGATTGATGAACGTATAAATCCAATGGGTCGTAATTCATAGTCGGATTGAATCATATTATTTTTCCGTGGCTATATTGGCTACAAAGTTTGTCTCTTCGCAAAGTACAAGCAAAAGAAACGCGAAACGTTTAACTCGAATTCTTATGTGATGTTAGGCATCCACGGGACTTTCTCTAACAATTCGAGTTGCGCGTCCAATAGGGGCATGAAGTAATCGCTTACTGAATGAACGTCATATCCCGAGACAACATCTAACAAACATAATTCTTGATAAATATCATCACAGATTTGCTCAACAAGTTTTGCTTGCTGAACCCTATCATCAGACTTCACAAGCGCGTCCAGTAAGGGTACATAATGTGAAGCGCGCTTCAACTGACGAACCTCATGTGCTAACCATTTCCAATAAGGTGTGTAATTGCGATATAATAAGAGCAGTATTCGCATCACACCCTCAACAAACTTGCCTAAGCACAAAGAAACCGCAAGTGGATCGTCACGCTTTGAAATTCGTTGAATGAAGTTATATTGACCGTATTGCCACATTCGAAAACATTCTTCAGCAAGACGTGCATACCAGGCGCTATCAGGGTACTTTTCAAGAGATTTACGCCAATGTGCGAATTCTAAATTATTATCAAGCCATAACGTTCCATAGCGTAGGTAGTATAATGCAGATTCGCGACCTTCTACAGTTCCACCCAATCGCCTATGCTTGACAATGATGCCCCAATCACTGTCTGATTGTGGTAATTCTGTAAAGCCAATATTCTCTTCAATCCAATTGGGTATATTCTCAACAAGAACATTTTTGTCACCCGCACCAGCGACCTGATAACCCTTCCATTTGACAGGCGCATTTTTATTCATCGTTTCCGATAAGTCTTTTGCGAACTTTTTATAATCGTCTTGGGAGAGAAATAGCGAGAATTGTGGTCCCCAGTTATGGTCTTTGGATATGTTATCATCAGCACGGAGAACGTCCGACCCTGAAAATCGTCCCACAGAAATCCGCCCCAGCAAATCGGGAAAATTTTCCTTTATATTAGACAATCCCCAATTAAAGAAGAAATCTTCGGCTACATCTAACCCTTTCATTCTATCCCCTTATATTACCTAACAACATGGGTTGTTTGTAATGACTGAAACACTCTGTTGTTTACAAAATATAGCAGACTGACATAAATAAATTTAGAGGACTGTCCAACTCAAGCATTTGGTCTTTCTTACACAAATTAATGAATAAGCGACAACCTAAATCGCTAGGCCATCGCTTGATTCAAAAATCGTCTAGGAAATTTTGATGCGGCCTGAACCTTCGGCGACATGCCCAATGACGGCATGAAAAACATCGCGTTGGTTTAATTCACTAAGCAAATTATCCAGCTTATCTTCAGCGGTAGTAATTAGCAATCCCCCTGAAGTTTGTGGATCAAAGGCCATTTGGCGCAATACATCGCTTACCCCATCGCCGAAATCAACTTGCCGCCCGTAAAAGCCACGATTGCGACCTTGGCCGCCGGGGAAAATTCCTTTTTCGCCATATTCCAAAGCACCCTCCATCCACGGTAGCGCATTGGCTTCGAGATGAAAATCGGTGCCACTCAATCGCGCCATTTCATGACCATGACCCGTAATGCTATAGCCCGTAATATCTGTCATGCCGTGGGCATCAGCGGCTTGGGCGGCTTGAGATGCGGCTCGATTTAAAGTCGCCATCCATGTCATGGCTTTTTGGACATGGTCATCCTGCGCACGGCCATTTTTGAGGGCAGTGGTGATAACACCTGTGCCGAGAGGTTTGGTAAGTACCAAGCGGTCACCCGG
>JBNLCD010000425.1:0-5328 GCA_050303635.1 Anaerolineae bacterium | reverse complement strand
CAAAAAATATTGAGTAAAGGTTGAATGAACTAATGGCTCATCGGCAATGGGAATATTGCGAACTCCGCCAAGATATTGCGCAAGGTATTATGCACGATCAATATATTTTGTTTTATGATGCGGATGGTCAATCCCAGCGCGAACATTTTGGTAATCGGGATATTGCCATTGCCCGCTTAGGCAAATTGGGCTGGGAAATGGTCACAGCAGTGGGTAGTTTTGATGATGGCAGTAGCGGATTTCGACTATTTTTTAAGCGTGAAATCCTTGACGACGAAGGCTAGGTCTTAATTATTTTGGCCTAACCGACGGCTAAATTAGCAAGAAAACGCAGGTGCGCTACAATTCAGAAAATAGTCGTTTCAAAACGAGGATAATCTGTCTATGAACTATGTTCTCATCTGCACAACATCATCCAGTGACCATCTTAGTCAAGCGGTTAGCCAAGCAGGCTTTACACCGCTTGTTGGCCAGAATGTGTATGAGATTGCAAGTTTAGCCACGGAAAATTATCCTGTCGCAATTTTAGTGGACCTGACAACCGATACCGAAGAGGGATTAACAAATTTAGAAGGCTTACAAAATTATCCCTCAACTGCCTATCAAACCCGCTTAGCCCTGACGCCACCCGATGGTGACTTAATGCAAAAAGCCCTTGAACAGGGTGCGACCGAAATTATCACAACGCCCATTCATATTGTTGAACTCCAAGCGCGTTTGCGAATGGCCATGGCTCTCCAGCATCAGAGTAAAACCCCTTCTGGCAGTGGCGATGCAATCATTACCGAAGACCGCTTGATGGGAATTTTGCCTGTTATGGAACACGATTTTCGGAGTCCGACGGCCATTGCCCTCTCTAGCTTAGATTTATTGACGGAAATCCTCAGCGATGATCCTGAAACACCGGCGGAAATCTTCGAACTGGTTAATAACACATTGGTTGCTTTGAATCGTCAACTCTTTTTGGTCCAAGATTTAGTTGATTGGATTCGCTTAACGGCGCGTCAATTCGATTTGGGTCACGGGAGTATTGATATTCAACAAGCCATTGAAGAAGGTATTCAGCATGGGGCCATGTTAGCTGAAAGCAACGGCGTTGGCTTGGAATTACACATTGAAGATAATCTGCCTGCGCCAGTGGGTAATATGACCCTTTTTAAACGGGTTATCAATGCGGCTATTGATACCGCGATTAAATTCTGTCTACGTGGCCAAACAATCACCGTCAAAGCCGAACGAGCAGATGACGGTATTGTTGTTCTGCTAAGTGATGACGGTAAACCGATTATGGATCAGTATCGCAACAACGCCTTATTTGGATTGGAACGCCAAGGTGAAGCGCGTCATATCGGTAGCCGAAGCACGGTCGGCGTGGGCTTACCATTTTGTTATGCCGCCATTACCGCCATGCGGGGTACGATTGATTTCATTAGTGATGACGATGCTAAGCTGACCCATTTGCGGATTTGGCTACCCCTCTAGATTACTCCTTTAACAAGGATCTTCAAGCGCTTACACTGCTAAATCGCTTGGTATCCTTAATGAAACATGTAATTGATAAGAGCTACGGCATGCCGTAGCTTTGTTTTTGCCGATGTAAACTTTTACCTCTATTATCCTGTCTGCCTGTCAAACCTAAAATTTCTCCAAGCCATATTTTGAGTGGGCGCCTCATTTTTATACGTTATACAAGCGGAATTCAAACAATTAGTTAATAAAACATTGATAATTTTCAATTTACTTACAATAATTTAATTTATATTTAATTATATAAGCATAAAGTGAATGATAAACTTAATTGAAACAGGAGGTGCAACTTGTGATATCCCAGACTGTTTATATCGCTCTACAGAATAAGCCAATTCAGGCTTTTCTCATCCAATATCTCCAGCATCACGATATATTCGCGGTAACTTGTGAAGATACGCATCACTTGTTTAAGCGGCTTCAATCCATGACGCCTAATTTACTTTTTCTAGAACTTGATCATTTAGAACTTGATTATGATGAATTTTTTAACACGATCACCAGTGGGCACTACGCAAATTCGATGAAAATTATTTTGTTAGCGGATGCATTAAAACCCTTGAATTGTAACATTTTAGACTATGTCGATCATATTTTGGATACGCCCGTCGATATCGGCCAACTTGATGAAATTGTCTTTTCATCAAATTCCCATCCTAAACCCGATATTGGCTTATGGATATAACCTAAGATTGAGCCACATTCCCACACTTTTCCACCTCATCATAAATTTTCCAAGATCAAATCACAACAATACGTCCCATCAACTAGAATAAAACCAACGAATAGTGGTATGATAAAAATACCTTGGTTGCTCATTAAATTATTGAAGAGAAAAATGCCTATGCCTATTTCAGATGATCGTCTTTATGCCGAAGTCAACGCTCATATTTTGGGTGATGCGACTGATACCGTTCGTGAAGTGCTTAAAGCATGGCAAAATGGAAATGCCCGTTGGGGAATTGGGCGCGAATGGTGGTGGCTTATCATTCAATATGATGGTGGCTTATATACGGCGATTGCCTTTGAACAATTACGGGATTTGCTGGCGAGTCCTGATTTCGATGTCAATTTTGATACACGGTTGAGTGCTCTGCCGGCTGAAGACACGTCGGATTGGCGTCATCCTAAACCGGGTGTTGTGGCCGCGCGCGTCGTTGATAAAAAGCGTTATAGTACGGCCAATGCATTACATCTGGCCGAAAATGCACCGGGGAATATGCTTGTGGTCACGGAAGATGGTCAATTTGTGGGCGTATTGAGCAAACGTATGCGTAACTTCGCCATGGCGGATTTATCGCTCTTAAATCTGATTGAAGAACTGGAAACCAAAGAAGCGGCTTCACCAACACCACCGACCGCACCAGCCAGTCCAACGCCGGATACGCCGCCGTCTCCCTAATTCTCAGCAAGTTTATCTGTGGAAAAATGGCAGGACACCTCAATTGTGTCCTGTTTTAGTTTTAGTCATCCCAACCCCATTGCTGATGGATAGATCTGGTGATTTCGTGACCTCGTTTTACTTCTGTCTCATATTGAGCAACAATTTCTGGTGAATTAATTTGACTGGCATACTGCAATCGTTCTTGGTCGGATTGATCACCCATCAATAAATTGAGCACAAGACCATTTTCTGATGAGTTTGTCCCAAAGATTCCTTCGCCGGCTAGTTTTTGTAGAGTTTGGAAACAGATTTGATTGAATTTTCCCCGATGTAGTTCACTAAATTGCGTAACCTCAGGCTCGTCAAGATAATCCCGATAGATCGTCAACATCTGTTCAAGACGAACTTCTAGTTTTTGATTGATTTCTTTAAATGGCTTAATACAAATATTGAGTGCATGCAGAGGTGAATCAGTTGGACTATGGCGTAAGTAAATACGCATGTCAGCAAGGGAGATATCCAAATCTCTGTAGTTTTCATAATGAAGGTATTTCTCTGCAATCTGTGTCAAACCCTGTTCTGAATTAACCGTTAATATGAGATAACCTTGTTCTCCGCTCGTATAGAGTGCATAACTGTAAAAATTATGATTAGGATGAGTTTTCTGAACATTGGTGACAGAAATGCGTGTCGCCTGTAATAGATCGTTGCCAAATTTGTCATAGTCAAAATCAATTGATAAGCTCATTTATCTACTTCTTTATACAATTTAGCAGTATTCTTCTAGCCTAATTTTATAACAACGTATTTGTGCCGACGCTACCTACACGATTTGTTGATTTTCTAAATAGGCAAAACTTTGATTTTCTCTGTGCTTGATGGCTTGGATGATGCGCTCGCGCAGGCTGGAATTCATGGATTCTGGCAGATTCTCGACTGCGAAACATTGCCATGTGCTAATTTCGTCGGCTTGCAATTGTAGGTTTGCCAGCTCGTGATCAGTCAGAACACCGCCCTCAAAAATAAACATCAACGATTCAGTTTTATGCGACTCGTGCGGATAAGAATTGTAATCGAGGACAAGTAGTTTTCGGATGGAAATTTCAAGACCAAGTTCTTCCAAAACTTCGCGTTCGCAACAGGTTTTGGGCGACTCATTATCTTCTACCACACCGCCGGGAATTTCCCACCCTTCTTTGTAAGTCGGCTTCAGAAGCAAGACTTCGCCGTCTGTGTTGAAAAATAGGCACCCTGCGCCCATCCGTTTACTGGGCAATGCTTCATAGAATGCGCGATCTGGCATCGTATTATTCCTTATGTGACCTGTCATCCATAAACAAATTCTAAGGTCAATATTATCAAAAAATGGCCAAGACTCTCGCGCGACAAAAGATTGCTTCTGGTAAGATTGTTGCGCATACAACAAATGCATTATATTTAGGAGAAAACCCCTATATGAAATTTGAACGCTCCAGCGGTATTCTATTGCACCCAACCTCATTACCCGGTCCACATGGGATTGGTGACTTGGGTCAAGCCGCTTATGATTTTCTTGACTTTATGGCTGAAACCAAACAAACAATTTGGCAAGTTCTGCCGTTGGGCCCCACAGGTTACGGTGACTCGCCTTATCAATGTTTTTCCGCATTTGCGGGCAATCCCTTGCTCATCAATTTACCGAAACTGGTGGAACAAGGTTTACTCAGCGAAGATGATGTTAACGAAATCCCTGTTGAGTTCGATAACTATCGCGTGAATTTTGGTCCGGTGATTGAATACAAAACGGATCGCTTGCATCGTGCCCACCAGAATTTTGAAAATGGCGAGCTAGATCGCGCAGAATTTGAAGCATTTGTCCAAGAACAAGCCTATTGGCTCGATGATTACGCCCTGTTTATGGCTCTTAAACTGAGTAACGGCGGTGGATCGTGGACCAATTGGGATATGGATTTGATCCAACGCAAACCCGAAGCTTTGGTCGCCGCGCGCGAACGTTTGACTGAACAAATTAATTACCAAAAATTCATCCAATGGCTCTTCTTCCAACAATGGACCGCCGTCCGCGAAGCCGCCCATGAACGTGGTATTCAAATTATGGGTGATATTCCAATTTTCGTCGCGCATGATAGTGCCGATGCTTGGGCTAATCCCGGTCTTTTCTATCTCGAAGAAGATGGTCAACCAACCGTAGTGGCTGGCGTTCCGCCAGATTATTTCAGCGCGACGGGTCAACGTTGGGGCAATCCGCTCTATCGCTGGGATGTGATGAAGGAACGCGGTTATCAGTGGTGGATCAAACGCTTTAGAGGCATGTTGTCGATGGTGGACATTGTGCGAATTGATCATTTCCGAGGCTTTGAGGCGTATTGGGAAATTCCGGCGAGTGAACCGACCGCCGTAAATGGACAATGGATTGA
>JBNLCD010000424.1:0-5331 GCA_050303635.1 Anaerolineae bacterium | reverse complement strand
AGTTGGGGGGCAACCTGACTAAAGCCATTTCGTAAACGGTCACCGACTTGGGGGTCGTTGATGACCGGGATTGTTAATAATTCGACTTCAATTTCAGCCGTACATTCAAATGCTTCAGCAATATTATTGACCAAATCGTTGAGACGGTGGACCATATGCTCATAAACATCCATGTCATAAGCGCGAATGGTACCCAACATTTCAACTTCAGGCGGAATGACATTAAAAGCATCTCCACCATGAATGGAGGTAATGGAAACCACGCCTGTTTTAAGCGGATGAACATTTCGGCTCACAATGGTTTGCAACGCATTAATGATTTGCGCGGAGACGACAATGGGGTCATGCGTCTGTTGCGGCTGAGCGGCATGTCCACCTTTACCTCGAATAATAATTTTTAAATCAGCGGCACTCGCCATCATAGGTCCATCGGTCACTGCAACGGTTCCGACAGGCATATCATTCCATAAATGCAAACCTAAACTCACATCAGGTTGAGGATTGGTCAGGGCACCGTCCTCAATCATCGCTTTAGCGCCACCGGCAACTTCTTCGGCAGGTTGAAAAATAAATTTAATACGTCCATTGAGGGCATCACGTTGTTTAGTCAACACTGAAGCAACCGTTAAGGCAATCGCCGTATGGCCATCGTGACCACAAGCATGCATTTTATTTGGCGTTCCGGATACATAATCTGTTTGATTCATCTCGTTGATGGGCAAAGCATCCATATCAGCTCGCACCAAAACTGTAGGTCCATCTTGATCACCTTCGAGAATCCCAATAACACCTGTCTTGCCGACACCAGTTTGAACTTCTAACCCTAAATTGTTTAAGACTTCGGCCACAATGCCCGCCGTTCGTACTTCTTCAAAGGCAAGTTCAGGATGACGATGTAAATCGCGTCGCCATTCAATTAATTGCTCACGCATAGCTTCAACGTCTGACCGAAATGATTTCACAAAATACTCCTCAATAGTTTTACAGATATTAAGTATGTTATGGCTTATTATACGCACAACCCTAAGCGAGCCTAAATGGTTAATTTGAAATTCTGGCCTATTTAGGCTCATACGATACACCGTAAGACGCTATTTCAATCTAGTCATCTAACGCTACGGTAGCCTCAAGTTCGACCAATAAGCCGGGTTGGGCGAGCGATTGCACACCGAGCAAAGTATTGGCGGGACGGTGTTCTTCGGCAAAATACTCATTTAAAACGTGCCGAACAATCAGAACTTGATCGTGACTATAATCTGCAATATAGGTTGTGATTTTGATAATATGGGTCAGATCGCTACCCAAATCCTGCAAAATAGCCTTTATATTACGCATTGCTTGATTTAATTGAGTCTCTAAATCTCCTTCACCGACCAAATTACCATCCTTATCAAAGGCAACTTGTCCAGCTAAATAGGCAACGCGACCCTGATTCACTATAACTGCGTGGCTATATGGACCGGGGGCGTGAATAGTTGAGGGATTACGACGTTCTATTTTCATAATATAAGGACTCCCTTATGTGTAAAAACCTTCCTATGAGATACCCAATCAGTATATACAACAATCAAATTATTGCTTAAAGATTTGTATTCAATTTGGCACCAATATGAAAGATTGCCCGCCTAAATTCGATAAACAAGTTAGATCAGGGTTGATCAAAAACCTTATGAGAAGAATTTTGCTACAATTGATATTCGTCGCATATTCCTATCATTAAGGTTTTGAATGATGTTGTCCACTGACCAATTTATTGCCAAACTACCTAAAGCCGAAACGCATGTGCACTTAGAGGGTACGGTGCCATGGGCATGGATACGAGCTAGATCAGAAGAAGATCTGCCCGAACATCCTGATTGGCTAGCCGATGATTATCGGTTTGGTGATTTTACAGAGTTCGGGGAGCTGTTCTATCAAGGGTATGTTTATGTACTGCTATCTCCACAGGGATATGGCGAAGTTGCTCAACATTATTTTCAACAGCTAATTAGCAACAATGTGCGTTATGTCGAAGTTTCCATTGCTATTGATTCACTTGTACGGCGTGACGTATCTGTTACTGAGACCATAGAAGCGGTGCAAAACGCGATTCCACCCGAACTTAGCGTTCGCATTATTGGTGGAATTAACCGTCGGACTGAAGGTGATCTTAAAATTGCGGCTAGTCAAGCAATTTTGGAAACACCCGGCATTGTCGGCATTGATCTACATGGCGATGAGCGTATTAATCAACCCGAATTTTTCAGCGAATTGTTTGTCGAAGCCCGTCAGAAAGGCTATTTGTTACGCGCGCATGCTGGTGAATTAACAGGTCCAGAAACCATTCGGAAAACACTCGATGCGTTGCAAGTGAGTCGTGTTGAACATGGCATCACCGCGTGGGGAGAGGAAGATTTAATTGAGCGATTGATTGACAATCATATTACTTTGGATATGTGTCCGACATCTAATGTCAAGTTGCGCGCTGTTGAGAGCTGGCAAGCGCATCCACTGGCTAAATTCTTGCGGGCTGGGGTGCGCGTCACATGCAGTACTGATGATCCGGCTATTTTTGGAACCACACCCAACGCAGAACTTCAAAATTTGGTCCGTTATCATCAACTCACACTAGCTGAGTTGGCCCAGATACAAATCAATGCGTTTGAAGCCGCTTTGCTTGACTATGAAACACGGCAGGCCTTGCTTGCTGAAATACAAGCACTATTAGATTAATTCGTTTTTTGTACGGATTTATTTTGAATTAAATATGAAAAATGTTTGGACAAGGATGTTCTACCCTTGCTATTTGCTATTATTCCGTTAAGAATTGACGGTCGGGAGAATTGCCTTGGGAGTAAGGAATTTCAGGGTTAGCTTTTTCTGTCTAATGAGTATATCGATGAATTGATGCGCCAGCTTCAGCGAGCTGACTTGCCTCCAAACACGCGTATTACAAAATTGAATACGCTTGCCTGGGCGATTCGTCGTACCGATGTTCCAGAAGCCATCCGCTTCGCTAAAGAAGCCTATCAACTAGCTTTAATCGAAAATGATATGGAAGCCTTAGCCATATGTAATGGGCATATGGCGCGTTTCTATCATTATGAAAATAAAATTCAGATGGCCCTCAACTATGCCAACGCCGCCCTAGCCCTCTTCGATGAAATCCAGATTTATAATGAGGCTTATCAACAAACGCTCCATACGTTAGCCAGTGTCTATCAGGATTTAGGCAATTATAAAGATGCCTTTGAACTGTATATCCGACTGCTGGACATTGCCCAAGATAATAATAATTTGTACTGCCAATGTATTGCTTATAACGGCTTAGCCGGCATTCATTCCCGATTTGGAAATCGTGAGGATGCGCTGGAAAACTACGAACGTTGTCGCGAAATATGTGATAAAAATAATGATTACTACATGCTTGGCGTCGTGCATCGTAATTTAGCAATGGAGTATGAATTCCTCAACCAATATATGGTCGCGCTTGAGTATGCAGAGGAAGCAATTAATTATTTCGAAGCAGTTCAAAGTGAAGACCAAATTCACGCGGTTAAGCTGATTATCAGTGGCATCTATTTGCAAATGCATGATTATGCGCGCGCCGATGAAATTCTGCATAGAGCATGGCGCATGTTGAGCCAAGACGAAAATTATCGACGTAAATTTGGCATTGAAATTTTGCTGAAGCTGAGCAAGCTCGAAATTGCCCAAAGCAATTATGAATCAGCGCTCATTTACGTGCATGATGCTTACGAACAAGCCCTAGCAAATGATCGTACAGAACATATTTATAAATGTCACGAACAATTTGCTTTTATTTATAAGAAGCAAGGTGATTTTAAATTAGCACTATATCATTTTGAACAATTTCATAAGCGACGTGATGAAGTTCTTAATCATGATCAATTATCAGCAATCCATAATTTCAATATTTTGCATCAAACTGAACGTGCTCGGAAAGAAACAGACTTTTATAAACGTCTGAGAGATCAGGAACTTAAACATCACGAATATATTATGCAGATGAAAGACGAACTTCTGCATACAGCATCCCATGATTTAAAAAATCCACTAATGACCATGATTTCATATCTCCATCTACTAGAAAAACATTTACTAGCGCCAGATGATGAAACCATGCGTTATCTCGATGTAATCAAATCTCAAGTGGAACAAATGCGTAAACTCATTGTGGATGTTCTCGATTTAGCAGTGCTTGAGACCGAGGTTCGGCCCGAAGATGGTGCATCTGAGCTTAAATCTGTGTTACAAAACACCTATAGTATGTTTATGCCGCAGATTGAAGCGCGTCAACAGAGTTTAAAATGGGATGATCCCGACTATGATATTTTTGTCGCGATTGATGATATTCGTCTCAAACAAATCTTGCATAATTTGCTTTCCAATGCGATTAAATATACTCCTAAAGGCGGTACCATTTCGATAGATGCCCATTGCAATGGCAACAATACAGTGGTTGTTAAAATCAAAGATACGGGCTGGGGTATTCCGGATGAAGATATGCCGTATATCTTTGAAAAGTTCTATCGGAGTAATTCAAGCGAAACAGTCAATGAAGATGGTACCGGGTTGGGGCTAGCCATTGTCAAACGCATTCTGGAACAATATAGCGGCACGATAGATGTGTACAGTAAAGTGGGTCAAGGTAGTGAATTCACTGTTAGTTTACCGTTATCAAATAACCATTACATCTCTTAAGCAATTCGTTTTTTTGCTCTTCATTGCCATTTTAATCAGCGGTTGTAACACCCCTACCAAAGATGGTCAGCAAACCCTCACCATTTTTGCGGCCAGTTCGTTGAGCGATGTTTTTAATGAACTCAGTGCGGATTTTGAAACGGAACATCCCAATATTGATATTCAAGTGCAATACACTGGTTCCTCTCAGCTTGCGATCCAAATTTCACAAGGTGCCCCGGCGGATATATTCGCCAGCGCGAATCAAAAACAGGTGGGAACTGTTGTGAGCGAAGGTTTAAATGCAGGTGAGGCCCAGATATTTGCACAAAATGAACTCATTTTGATTGTTCCGGCAGATAATCCGGCTAATATCCTTGAATTTTCGGACATTGAACGGCCTGATTTACGTATTGTTACCGCAGTTGAGGGTGTCCCTATTCGGGATTATACAGATCTATTGATGGCCAATCTTGCTGAAGATAATAACTATGGTGTTAAGTTTATTGATCAGTTTTATGCCATCGACTGTTGATTTATTCATTTATTTACTATTCCTTGTTTTGCTACAGCCTCTTGTTTACGTTTGATCTCTTCAGGATTACCAAGATAAAAATCTTTTATGAGTTCAAGTTTGTCATTAAAAGT
>JBNLCD010000423.1:0-5337 GCA_050303635.1 Anaerolineae bacterium | reverse complement strand
CAGTTATCTTGTGGCAATCACGGGTGAAGCGGATTTGCTTGTCGAAGTGATGTGTGCCGACTCGGAACATCTGATGAATGTTTTGATCCAAGATATTCATACCATTGAGGATATTACCGATACGCGCACCTCAACTATTCTTCGGGTTTATAAAGAATTATTGCCAAGCCTGTCCATCATTATGAATTCAGATTAAAGCTTAGTTTTGGATTACACCCTTACCGCAGTAGAAAGAATTAAAAATGGCTCCTGAAGTTAAATTTGAAGATATTGTCATTCGGAATACGCGTTTAGAAGATGGACCGGGCGTCTATGATACGGTGCGTTTGGCATATGGCATGACGCTCGATGAAGAATGTGATACCTGCATCAGTGCCGAAGCTGTTAAAGAGCAACTCGAACGCTTTCCAGAAGGGCAATTTGTCGCTGTTTATCAACCTGAAAATCTCGTCGTTGGTGAAGCCTCAACGATGCGCATTACCTATCCACCTACCAAAAAACCACGCGAGTGGATGGAAGAAATCGGCTCAATTGGCATCTCAAAACATGATCCACATGGTGAATGGCTCTATGGCGTTGAAATGACTGTTCGACCTGATTTTCGTCGTAAAGGGGTGGGCACGGCCCTTTATCAAGCACGTTTCAATTTAGTCAAACGTCTGAATCTCAAAGGCTGGTATGCAGGTGGGATGCTTATGGGCTATCACCGCTATCGTGACCAAATGACTCCGGCCGAATATGGTGAAAAAGTTATCAAGCGCGAAATTATTGACCCGACTGTCACCATGCAAATGAATCGTGGCTTTGAAGCGTGGGGTGTTATTGAAAATTATCTTGATGAGCCCGATGCTGGTGATTGTGCTGTGCATATTGTGTGGAAAAATCCAGAGTATCAGGAAGCATAACCTAAATTTTCATAAGAGTTGGAAAAGATTTATTACCTTTTTTGTAAAAAAGGTAATGCCAAAAAATTTTATAAAAGTTTTGGTCAAGCTTTTACAAAAGGTTGGAAAGATATTTTCCTAAAAATGAGTATTTTTATCTTGCAATAGTTTAAGAAGGTACAATCCAAATGGATTACTTATCCCCTGTCTGGACACATCTGACCCAAATTCAACCCCAGCGCGGTGAAGGTGCCTATCTATATGATGAAGCAGGCACCGTTTATCTAGATTTCACTTGTGGCATTGGTGTAACCAATACAGGCCATTGTCATCCGCGTGTTGTCCAAGCCATTCAAGATCAAGCTAGTCAATTGATTTTTGGTCAAATGAATATTGTGGTACCACCAACCAGCGTGGCCTTGGCGAAAAAGCTCGATGAAGTGACCCCTGAGTCGATTAATCGTTTTTTCTTCTCTAATAGTGGCGCGGAAGCAACCGAAGCCGCTGTTAAACTCGCGCGTCATGCCACCGGAAAAACCAATATCATCGTTTTTCAGGGTAGTTTTCATGGCCGCACCGCCCAAACGATGGCGATGACAACTTCCAAGACCATTTATCGACATAGTTATCAACCGCTTCCGGCGGGAGTTTTTGTCGCACCATATCCCTATAGTTATTACTATGGCTGGGATGATGACCAGACGACGGAATTTTGTCTGCAACAACTTGATTTACTCCTCAAGTCACAAACATCGCCGGAAGAAACCGCCGCGATTATCATTGAACCTGTTTTAGGTGAAGGTGGATATGTACCGGCACCGGTAGGATTCTTACAAGAATTACGGCGTATCTGCACAGAGAAAGATATTCTGTTGGTAGCAGATGAAGTGCAATCCGGCTTTGGCCGCACGGGTAAATTCTTCTGCTTTGAACACGCCGAAATAGTGCCGGATATTATTATTATGGCCAAAGGTCTAGGGAGCGGGATGCCGATTTCCGGTATCGCCGCTTCGGAAGAATTGATGGCGCATTGGAAACCCGGTTCACATGGTGGCACTTATGGTGGAGGTGGTGCAATTGTTTCCGCCGCCGCTCTCGCAACGGTTGAAACTATTCTCGAAGAAAAACTCGCTGAAAACGCCGCTGAAATGGGTGAATATCTCATGGGTAAATTGAGCGATCTGCAAGCCGATTATCACTGTGTGGGGAATGTGCGCGGACGGGGTCTCATGGTTGGCGTGGAGTTTTCAGATGCAGATGGTAAGCCGGATAAAGCCAGCGCAAAAGCGGTTCTAGCCGCTTGTTTAGACCAAAATTTACTTCTGCTAGGCTGTGGCAGTTATGAAAACGTCATCCGGTGGATTCCGCCGCTGATTGTCACCCAAGATCAAATTGACGATGCCCTCGTTATTTTCAAACAAGCCTTAGGGAGCCTATAACAATGCAAAAGACGCGCGTCGCGTTGCTTCAACTCCCTTGGCCGGGTGAACGCTCTGCAATGCAAGCCACCTATCACGATTTGTTTCAAGAAGCAGTGGCGCAGGGCGCGCAAATGGTATGCTTACCTGAATTTTCGATTTCGCCCTATTTTGCCAGCACAACTGATGAAGCAGGTTTTCAGTGGGCAGAACCCTTGTACGGTGGAGAATCTGATCAGTTCTGCAGTGAACTGGCCCGAACCTATGCGGTGATGGTGGTCGGCAGTATTTTTGAAAAAACAGAAGATGGCCAATATTTTGACACAGCAACTATCCACAATCCGCAAGGAGAACTGAGCTTTTTCACCCGCAAAGTCCACATTCCATCTGGCGAAGGTTATCACGAAACTCATTTTTTTAAGGGCGATGTGGACTATCCGGTGCATGATATCGGTTATTGTCAATTTGCGGTGCCCACCTGTTATGACCAGTGGTTTCCTGAGGTTGCGCGTATTTGTGCATTAAATGGTGCGGAATTCATCTTCTATCCAACCGCAATTGGTTCCGAGCCGACTGACCCTGATTTTGATTCGCGGGATGCATGGCAAACGGTTATCCGTGGTCATGCGGTGGCCAATGGGATTTTTGTTGGTGCGGCGAATCGCGTCGGTGAAGAAAACGGTATTCGTTTTTACGGCAGTAGTTTTATCGCTGATCCGACAGGCAGAATCTTGGCTCAAGCCAGCCGTGATCAGGCAGAGGTCATCGTGGCAGAACTTAACCCAACTGTCTTAGCGCGTTATCGCAATCTGTTTCCTTTGCTTAATCAACGCAAACCACAAACCTATCAACGCATCACAGAAGCATTTGACCAACCGCCACCAGCCCGTTGGCATGATGATGAGTCTGTGGTCTAAGGATAAAAAACTTTACAAGCTTTTGTAAAAGCTTGACCAAAACTTTTATAGAGTTTTTTGGCGTTACCTTTTTTGCAAAAAAGGTAACGAACTTATTCTTGAAAATGAGGTAAATAAAATGGGTTCCATTCAATTAGTAACCGAAGTTCCTGGCCCTAAAAGTCAAGCGATTGTTGCCCGTCGTGAAGCGGCCACTCCTCAAGGCGCGGCGAAGCTCACAGGTGTGGCCATTGAAAGAGCGCAAGGTGCTGTTTTAACCGATGTCGATGGCAATCAACTCCTTGATTTTGCGGGAGGAATTGGCACATTAGCTGTGGGTCACTGTCCGCCTGCTGTTGTTAACGCTGTGCAATCCCAAGCTGAAAAAATGATCCATCTTTGTGCCATTGTGGGCACCTACGAACCTTATGTTGAATTCGCGGAGATGCTAAACCAAATTGCTCCCGGTGATACCCCAAAGAAAACAGTCTTGCTCAATAGTGGGGCTGAAGCGGTAGAAACAGCAGTTAAAATCGCGCGTAGTCATACCGGACGGGGCGGCATTATTGTCTTTGAGGGTGGTTATCATGGCCGCACCAATATGACCCTTGCTATGACCAGTAAATATGGATTGTTCAAGAAGGGTTTTGGACCCTTTACACCGGAAATCTACCGCTTGCCTTTCCCCAATATCTATCGGCGTCCGGCCAGCATGACCGAAGACGACTATATCGAGTTTGCGATTAGTCAATTAGACAATGCGCTGGTTGCCCAAATTGATCCATCCGAAGTCGCCGCGATTGTTATTGAAACTGTCCAAGGTGAAGGCGGTTTTGTTCCAACCCCGCTACCTTTCTTGCAACGTATCCGCGAAATTTGTGATGAACATGGCATTGTGATGATCGCCGATGAAATTCAATGTGGGATGGGTCGCACAGGTAAACTCTTTGCCGTTGAACATTATGGTATCGTGCCTGATCTCATTACAATTGCCAAATCTGTAGCCGCCGGAATGCCCGTGGCGGCTGTTACTGGACGCGCGGATATTATGGATGCGCCACATCCGGGTGGTTTAGGTGGCACCTATAGCGGGAATCCCTTGGCCTGTGTCGCGGGTATTGAAGCCATCAAAATGATTGACACGCCTGAATTTTTAGGTCGGGCGGCTGAAATCGGGGATCGAATGCGGGAACACTTGCTTGATATGCAAACCGAATTCCCCATTATTGGAGATGTACGTGGCTTAGGCGCGATGTTAGCCATTGAACTCGTCCATGATCGGAATACCAAACAACCCGCCAATCTTGAAACAACCCAAGTGAACTTGGAAACGGTCAAACGCGGCTTGGTCACGATTCGAGCAGGCCTCTATAGCAATTGTGTACGGTTCTTGCCACCGCTCAATATTACGAATGAACAAATTGATGAGGGTATGGCAGTAGTGCGTGAAGCATTAGCCGCCGTCAGTGAACAAGTTCAAGTTTAGTATGAAGTTTTTTGGTATTCCCTTTTTTACAAAAGAGGAACAGATTTTGCGGTTTTAAAACATAAAAAGGTCAATCAATGACGGAATATATTTTTAAACAACTGATTAATGGTGAATGGGTTGATGCCGCCCAAGGTGGAACATGGGATTTAATTAATCCGGCCACTGAAGAAGTGATTCAGCAAATACCTTTCGGGGATGCTACGGATGCTCAACTGGCGATTGATGCCGCCGCCGAAGCATTCAAAACATGGTCACGTAAGACACCCTATGAACGCGCACCTGTACTACTTAAAGCCGCTGAGTGGCTTTTGGCGAATGCTGAGGAAATGTCCCGTATTACGACGGAAGAATCCGGCAAACCCTATAGTGAATCACTCGCGGAATGGAAAAGTGCGGCGAATTATCTCATCTGGAATGCTGAAGAAGGCAAACGTCTTTATGGGCGCGTGATTCCGGCACGTTCAGCCAATCGACGGATTTCCACGCAACGACAACCGATTGGTGTTGTGGGAACCATCACGGCATGGAATTTCCCGGTTTATAATGTGGTACGAGCGTGGTCGGCGGCCCTTGGGGCAGGTTGCACAGTCGTGGGTCGGCCATCGGAATACACGCCGCGTTCAGCCATAATGTTAGCCCAAGCCTTACAT
>JBNLCD010000422.1:0-5370 GCA_050303635.1 Anaerolineae bacterium | reverse complement strand
CCAACGAATCCGTCTTGGCGCACTCGGTGGGTTGGTTAGTTGCCTTCCCCTCTAACGCGGAAGATACAGTGGGCTTATTACGGACAGCTTTGCGCTCGAATGATCCGGTTTATTTCTTTGAACATCGAGCGATGTTGGATGCGGCTTCAGCACGGCGACCCTATCCCGGCGATGATTTTATGTTGCCCTTTGGTAAAGCAAAATTCGTCCAAAGTGGCGATGATTTGACGGTGGTGACATGGGGCGGGATGGTTGAACGCTGTGAAGCGGCTCTCAAGCAAATTGAGGATGCCCATGTTGATCTGATCGATTTACGCACGATTGTGCCGTGGGATAAAGAAGCGGTCCTTGAATCCATCAGCCGCACCGGCAAATGTCTAATTGTGCATGAGGATATTGGCATTACAGGTTTTGGGGCCGAAATTGCGGCGACCATTGCCCAAGAGGCATTCTTAGATTTGGATGGGCCCATTCAACGCTTAACTGCGCCATCCGTGCCCATTCCATTTAGTACCCACTTGATGGATGCCGTGGTGCCAACGATTGATTCCATTCGCGATCAGATGGTTAATTTGCTTGAGTTTTAGGTTCATAAATGCTTAAATGAAAACGGGCGACCAAGTGTATTGGTCGTCCGTTTTTTTACGCCGTGAAAAACTTACTACCGACCAACTTCCTCAGTTGACATCAATTCATCCAAGAGCATCGTGAATTCTTCCAAATCCAGCTCGGAAAAGGCACGCCATAAAATCTCACCGTTCGGGTCGATAATGAAGGTTTGCGGCAGAGCCGACGCCATATAATCGAGCAAAACTTGATCTTCCACTTCACCCCGGGGTGTCATCACAATGGGATAGGTAATTTCATTCTCAGCCAAGAATGTTTTGACCAGCTCGTCATCTTCGCGCACATTCACCCCTAACACGACCAAATCGCGTTCGGCATAGACATCCGCAATATGTTGGAGAGCAGGCATTTCCGCAACACACGGCGTACACCATGTTGCCCAGAAATTGAGAATCACCCATTGCCCTTGCAAATCACTGAGCGTGAGGGTGGTGCCATCAATTTGATTCAGCGTAAAATCTGGCGCATAAAATGGGTCCTCATCCGTCAGCATGGTGGGTGTTAGCGTTGGTTGCGCGGTAGGTTTAGAATCCGCATCATCTTCACCAGAGCACGCCACGAGTATCAGACCGATGAGCAAAAATAGCCAAAATTTGTTAGGCATTTACGTTATTGTCCAAAGCCAAAATCACCAATTTCATTTAATGGGTCGTTAGATGGATTATCTGACGCAAACCCATCTCCCGCCGGTTGTTGAACAGGCGTACCACTGTTAGGTGGCAACATCACAAATTGTACACCGGCTGTATAATCTTTCGCCCTCGGAATATCAACTTTCACTTGGACGGACCAAATTATTTTGATGTAGTGACCCGAATAACTCCACGGCTGGTTCGGCAAAACGAGATCATAAGTTTGATAAATGGGAACTCCGTTCTGGAGATTACCTTCAGCGATCACAATCGGATTACCTTTGCCCGTGTCTTTATCACCCCGACCTTCAGTATGCCATTGTACCCACAGCGTGGTGTTGCGAGCTTTGATATCTTGTTGGGGAAGCAATTGAGCGTTACAGCGCAAAGTACTGCCGGGGTCAAAACGGAGTAAACCCGGACCTATGCTTTCGCCACCTTCGATTTGGAGATTAATTGAGACAGACATTAGATATTTATCCTTTCTGGCAGAACTGGAATTTCATATTCACGCTTAAAATTGAACCACCCTTTGGCATCGATATGGACTTTAACATAATACTCTAAGCGGTTATTGTTGGCTTTAAAAGTTGGCACCCCATAACTTGGAATTTGGAGTTGCCATTCATCACTGATCACTTCACCTTTGCGCACCGTGCGGGCTGAGTAGCCAAATTCATCAAGCGGATGTTCGTGCTTGACGGTATATGTATCGGTACCGCGTCGATATTTAGCAGTTTCACGCAATACGAGTTGAAATGATAATTTCTCGATTTCAAGATTCTTCTTAAAAGTCTGCTGATAGGTCATTTTGACCTGTTCGCCCACGCGCGCTTGGGGTGGATAGATGGCGATAACAGGCTTGCTGACGAACATCCCCTGGAGCGCTGGATAGATAAATATCGCGCCTAAAATCACGACAGGTATACAGGCGGAACCCGCGATGATGAGAATGGTCATTATCGACGCAAAACTACCGCCACTGTCATCTGCGAAGAAGCCGATGAATGGAAAGATAAAACAGGTTGATGACATCACGATAATCGCAATGATAAGACCAATAATTTTGGTATTATTATTTGCTTCCTTCAGTTGATTCATAAATTTTGTCCTTAATTTGATTGGGCCGGCACGCGATCCGGTTGAACAGGCACCTCATATTCGCGCTTAAAACCGATCCAGCCTTCAATTTCCACACTGACTTTGACGTACCAACGTAGCCAGTTATGGTCCGCGTGAAAGGTGTGCATCCCGTTGACCGGAATTTGGAACTGCCATGAATCGCTTAAGATTTGACCCGCTGAATAATGCTGACCGGGATACCCAAATTCATCCACCGTGATCTCGTTGGTCACGGTGCGGGTGTCGGTGCCCACTTGATATTTAGCAGTTTCACGGAAGACCACTTTAAAATCAATGCGTTTAATCCGCGCAGACCGCTTAAAACTCTGCATATAAGACATGGTGACCGTTTCCCCTAATCTGGCATGGGGCGGATTAAAGTTAATATCCGGCTGAGTGACATAAAAAGTCTCCATAAACTTATAAATTGCATAGCCGCCAATCCCCACCACAAATATGCCCACAAAAATGCCTGTAAAAATATAGTCACTCCATGAACCGCCCATCAAAACAAGAACCGAGACAAATATCATTATAAAAATCGATAGAACAACCCCGCCAATAATACGGGTCGAGCTTGTTTTCTTGTGGTTATTCGGCCCCATTCGGCAAAAAATCCTTTGTTAAAAGGTAGTCGCTAAAGCGCGTTCCGGCACAACTGAAACCTTGTATTCTTCGTTGAAATTCATCCAACCTTCAATCTCGACACTTACTTTGACATACCATTGCAACCAATTTCGGTTCGCGGAGAAATTGTGCATGCCGTCTACGGGAATTTGAAATTGCCATGAATCAGTCAAGATATGGCCGCGTGGATATTCTTGGCCCGCATAGCCAAATTCATCGACAACAATTTCATGAGTCACCGTGCGCGTATCGGTGCCCACCTGATATTTAGCGGTTTCACGAAACACCAATTTAAAGGAGAGACGTTTGACCGTCGTACGTTTTTTAAACCGTTGTTGAAAATTCATGGTAACGGTTTCGCCTAGCTTGACGCCCGACGGAGTAAAGCTAATTTCTGGCTTGGCCACATAATAGGTGCGCATAAATTGATAAATGCCAACGCCCAAGAGGATTAAGCCGGGAATTATGGCTATCGATAGGATAGAAAAAATGGTTGAGGCCATCCCCCCACGCCCCAAAAATACAAACGGCACAATGCTGATAAAGAGAATAACGGCGACAAGAATAATAATACGCGCTTGCGGATTGCCAGATGGTTGTTGAGCAGACATATAAAACTAAACCTTTATAGTTGGAATGTGTTTTGCGGTAAAACTGTGATCTCAGATTCATAATGAGACTTCATATTGCGGTTAAATTCAAGCTTAATCAAAATCAACCACAGTAAATTATTATTATTAGCCTTGAAAGTGTGCATAGCGTTCGACGGGATATTAATTTTCCAGTTGCGTTGCAGATGTTCACCCCGACGAAAAACTTGCGGCGGCAAGCTGATATCTTGCATGACATGGTCATGGGAAACAGTATACGTATCTGTACCTTGGGTATAGGTGGCCTTCTCCCGCAAAACAACTTGCATTTGGAGGGTTTTCACGTTGGTCCGCGCTTTAAATTTTTGCTCGTAAACTAAATCAAGAGTATCGCCGCTTTTGGCTTGACGTGCAGATATCGCAATGCGTGGCGTTGCAATAATCATCCGTTTGCGTATATTCTGAATCATATTGACGAACCCAATAAAGGCGATTAGGCCTAAAACACCGATTCCAATATATAATCCGGTACTATGTGGGTTATCAAGCACGATGCCAATAACTAGGGCTAGGGCTATGCCCCCGCCGATAAAAAACAAAAGACATGAGCCAATTATACTATCAGATGATCTGGTATTTAACTCGTACATAATTTATCCTCGCCTATCTCAAGATCTCCCACTTCGAATCTTACCCCGAAACCCCATTCAGGGCTAGCGAGGTGAGTCGGGAAATATCAATCTTGGTGAGATAGAACAGTGCATCACGGGTGTTGATGCATTTGATCACAAGAGCAAAAATCAAAACGAGCACCACTACCGGTGCCCGTCAAGATTTGTATGTTAAGTTAGATTATCTATTGGGTTATACCAACATCTATACACACCGCCGGCGGTTCAGGTTGCGGATTGAAGCCGAGCACCGACCAGCCATTGAAAACATCATCATCAACATCACCGGATTTACCCGGATCAGGGGGATGAATATTAAAGCCATAGATAGTCAAACCATCATCAGGCGGAACCCCGCCGACGAGCCCGTCATCCGGCGGATTACTACCCTCACGTGTATCATCCGGGGGTGGCTCTAGTTCTTGAATTGAACTGGGACACATATAATTCGCATCGTCTGTGTGGCCAAAGCGTAGGGTTTCACCATTGGCATAGAGGATTTCATACCAATCAATCCCTTCCGGCGGTGCAACCAAATTGGAGGGATAATCCGCCGGGTCCGTCATACCATTGATAATAATAATGGCGAGTTGGCTCAAATCGGGCGCATCACTGCCCGCTGGCGACACCGGAATCAATAAATTTTTATTTGGGCCGATAGGCATGGCTAACGAAAGTTGGCCTGGTTCGGGACCTACGGGGCTATTGCCAAGTGCCAAACAAATTGGCAGGGCGGGCGGTTCAGGCTGTGGATTGAAGCCTAAAACTTGCCATTCCGGGAAATTACCACCGACCGGATCATAGCAAGTTTGCGCTGGATTTGGTGTTTCATCGACTGAGTTCAAGGGCATATAAGCGATATTAACGCCTAAGCCCGCGAGCGCTTCGCCATTGAAGAAAAACCCGACATCCTGCGATTCGCGTTCGGTGCATTCATTCGGCACATTGAAATTTTCAATGATATTGCCATTACACTCAAAAACATCTGCATCACCTGCGTAGGGGTAAACATCATTATCACATTGGGTGATGTCCTGTTCACCTTGAAAAACATTAACGCCAATCCCGCCACAAAGTTGTAAATAAACGGGTTCGAGCGGA
>JBNLCD010000421.1:0-5373 GCA_050303635.1 Anaerolineae bacterium | reverse complement strand
ACATAATGTGAAGATCTTTGAGCGTTCAAAGAGCCAATTACAGGGCCGTGGAGGTGGTATTAACATCCCGACCACGACTTTCCAAGATTTAATGGATGCTGACATTCTTGATAGCGATTTCCCACATTTAATTGCAACTGAAATGCCCTTTAACGGGCGTACATCACGCGATGATCTTAATGGTCGTACGGCTTGGTCATTGCCCATTAGCCTCGCGACATTTCACTGGAGCACACTCTGGCGAACTTTACGTAAACGTGTCCCGAGTGGCGTATATCAAGGGGGTACGCCCATTGTACGTGCCGAAATGACTCCGCAAAACACAGTCGAAATTGAAACACAACAGGGCGCTAAACACGAATTTGATCTGGTCTTATTTGCCGATGGCTATCGTTCCTTCGGACGAAGCATCATGTTTCCAGAAGTAGGGTTAAATTATCGCGGTTATGTGCTGTGGCGGGGTTTATTGCCTGAAATTGAACTGAATAAGGATTTTCATTTAGGAACCACTTTGCCACGACTATCCTATGTTGATTTAGATGGTCATATGGTTATCTATTTTGTCCCCGGTTATAACGGCGAAACTTCGGAACCGCGTCGCCTCTATAATTGGGAAGCCTATATTCCACTCCCGGTGAATGAGCTTGCCAAATTTATGCGAGATCGTTTTGGTGAACAACGTACGGGTTCCCTGCCACCGGGCACCATCCGTCTAGATGAAGAAGAACGCCTTAAAGAACTCATGTGGGATAATCTTCCCGTCCACTATGCCAATATTGTTTCCAAAACCCAACATACGTACGCACAATTGATTTATACGGTTGATTTGCCCGCTTATGCCAAAGATCGCATGTGCTTAATTGGAGATGCGGGCATTATAGCTCAACCCTTTACCGGTTCCGGCGTATTTAAAGGCTTCAATAATGTGCGTGATCTAGTTGATGTTTTGGCAAAATATGATGATCTTGATGAAGCCCTGCAAGATTGGAACAAGACGCAAACGCGTACAGCCAAGCAAATTTTAGAATTAGGCGAACTTATGGAGGAAGCCTTTATCTGGAAGTCGCTTGATTTTTCGACCGCTAGTGAAACAGACACCAAGCAATGGTGGGCCAGTTCTGTAACTTTCCCGGATGATTTTACCTACGAAGATTTAGATTAAAGATATGCTATCATTCTAGATATTCAAAGATAAAACATAAGGACCTCTATGCCAGGTTTGTGACAACGGGTATCGACAGAATTTTTGACTAGGTATGTCGATACCCAATTGCATCAACTAGTCATTCGCTTAACCATCACCTCCTGATGGCTAGGTTTTGATTCGCAATCTGTCATAAAATCTGAGGTAACCTCATGTCACATTTTGAAATGCGGCCTTTTACTATGCCGCAAGATTTAACTCGTTTAGCTCAACTCAAAAACGACTATTGGCAATATTATCAACTTGATCAATCGACCACTCCCGAAAAACAAGAGTTTTTGCTGACACTTGAGAACCATTCTGCGCCCGATGATAATCGCGTCATTACGCACCCTGATCACGCCGACCAACTCATTGCTCATGTCTGGGTATGGCTCCAAACGCCAGAACGCGTGGTTTTTGATATCACGGTTCATCCCGACTGGCAACGGCAAGGCTTGGGGAGTCAGTTGTTGGCTTGGGCCATTGACCGCGCCAAAGAATTGGGCACAAATATTATTGACCAGCAGATTTCACTCACATCATTGGCTGAGCATCAATTTTTGCGTAAATATCAATTTCGCCCACTCGGCACCTTTTTGAGTATGCAACTCGAAGCACCCCAAGTCCAAGAACCGCAATTTCCGGCGGGGTATTCCCTAAAAACCTACGCAGAACTCAACGACCTCAGCTTATATACCCATATCCTCAATGCGTGTTATAGCGATTTATGGGGACACCACACAGGGGCAACTGAAGAAGCACAGGCTAAATGGTTACCCTATTATGATCCCACGGGTATTTTTATCCTGTTCAATGCGCAAGATGAACCCATCGGTATTGTCCGCGCGCAATCTACGGAACAAACCAATTCTCAAGATGGGGGTCGTTCCAATTCAATTGATGCGCCGGGATTGTTACCAGCCTATCGCGAACCAGATTACTATCAAGCACTCGTCTATCAGGCTTTGACTTGGTTAAGTCAACAAGTAGACTCTTTAAACGTGGTTACCATGCACTCATGGGGTGATTTAGATAAAACGATTGATGCCTATTGGCAGATAGGATTTCAACCCGTTAAGCATGCCATTGGCTATCGTTACTATCTAAAATAGAGCGTATCTAGAAACAGGCTAGTAATTCTGCGTGTTGGGATTGCTAGCCTATTCTTGTCACCAATTGGCAAGATAGGCGGGGTGGATAATGCTAAAAATTAACGGAGATAGATTTGTTGAAAGGGTTGTACATCGTAATGATTACCGACAACAGCTTGTTTCGGCAAAGATTGAATCGGTGTTTCGAAAAGAGTATCCGCATGCAACAGCAAGATATTATGTGCATCGGCAATTTGTGAAACTGCCCGCAGATTAGCTGGTTCATTATCAATGAAGCTCGCGACGTGATAGCCAACTTCCATAAAATAATTTAGGCCAGCTTGTTTGGCTTCTTCTGTCTTGTGTTCCCAATCACCCAGTTTCATGTAGAGATGTTCATTCGTGAATTGGACACCATGCTCAGCGCCTAAGCGATTGAGGCTATTTAAAGTTGCTCGGCGGATGATTTCAGGTCGTCCAGTGTTCAAACCAACATGCGTATTGTGTTGTGTTTGGAACCAGCGAATAACGTCAAATACACCTGCGTAGGCTTGATGGAAATTGACGATAAATGCCTTAGACCAACGATTCTTAAGGTACCAGTTATGAATATACTTTTTTTCATCAACAGTTAAGCGCAATTGCCAGATGAAATCTTCGACATGATTTTCGTGCATCGTAATATCATCAAGCTTCAGTTGATGAAACAACCGTGTATGATGCGCTATATCAAAGGCCCGTAAGGTATTGACCACCATGTGGCGCATATCCAGAATGGTGCCGTCAATATCAAAGACAATCATTAATTGGTCGTCGGGAAATTCAGTGCGGAGTGTTTGGTAGTGGGTGGCTAACTCAGCCATCCATTGATTAGATTGTATTGTTGCCATATTTATTATGGTTGTTTTTCCTTTTGTTAGTTGAATAAAATTTGTCATACTTTTAGGATACGCCTGAATTATCAAAAGCACCCTAAATTGTCATTAAAACTCGACAAGTTTTTGATTAAATTTTGGTTAACAGACCTGAACAAAAAATGGCGAGTCCGAGGACCCGCCACTGTTTAGTCAAGTTTAAGCGTAATGCTTAGCGGTGCATCCGTTCGTAACGACCGACCCACTTCCAGTTGGAGGTATCACGGGCATTCCGTTGAATACGTTGGGCGGCTTGTTGCCGACTTTGATGTTCAACCAATGCGGCGAGAATCGCTGACACTTCGGCTTGCGCTTCGTCGCTCACTTCGTTGATTTCAAAGTGTTCTTCCACATAATGGGTATCATAACGACCAGCTAGGAAGCGGTGGCTATCGAGCAAGGTTTGGTGGAAGGGGATATTCGTCTTGAGACCCATGATCTTGTACTCATCCAAAGCACGACGCATCCGGAGCAGAGCAATACCACGGGTTTCACCCCAGCAGATTAGCTTGGCCAACATCGGGTCATAATAAGTGGTGACTGCATAGCCTTCGTAAATACCGCTGTCTACGCGGACACCGGGGCCACTTGGGGCGATATAGGTTGTAATCGTACCGATGGATGGCAAGAAGTTGTTGTAGGGATCTTCCGCATTAATCCGGCATTCAACCGCATGGCCTTTAATGGCAAGATCTTCTTGACTTACGCTCAATTTACGACCACGCGCAATCCGGATTTGTTCTTGGACAAGATCAACACCCGTGATAAGTTCGGTGATGGGGTGTTCAACTTGAATACGGGTATTCATTTCAAGGAAATAATATTCCCCGTTTTTATCCAGCAGACATTCAATCGTACCCGCCCCCACATAATCAACAGACATAGCGGCGGCGACAGCCATCGCGCCCATTTCTTGACGGAGTTCTTCAGTCATTTCAGGCGACGGGCTGGGTGCTTCTTCCACTAATTTTTGATGACGGCGTTGAATACTGCATTCACGTTCAAAGAGGTGAATTGTATTGCCGAAATGGTCGGCCAAAATTTGGAACTCAATGTGACGCGCCCCGATTACCAACCGTTCGAGATAAACACGGTCATCACCGAAAGCGTTGAGTGCTTCACGTTGGGCGGCTTCAATTGCATAATCAATTTCTTCAGCAGAATGGACAATCCGCATCCCTTTACCACCACCACCAGCGGCGGCTTTAACCATCAATGGGAAGCCAATTTCATTTTTAGCGGCTTCAACTAATTGTTCGGCGTTCAAGCCGGGTTCGGTTCCGGGAATAACCCGCACACCGGCCGCTTTTACTGTCTTACGGGCTTCTTCTTTATCACCCATGATTCGAATGGCATCGGGTGGCGGACCAATCCAAACAAAGCCAGCGTTAATCACGGCTTCGGCGAATTCGGCGCGTTCACTCAAGAAACCATATCCGGGATGAATGGCATCAACTTGCGCACGTTCAGCCACATCAATCAGCTTATCAATATTTAGATAGCTTTCCCGTGGGGTAGGGGGTCCAATATGATAAGCTTCATCAGCATAACGCACATGAAGCGATTCGCGGTCGGCATCGGAATAGACGGCCACGGTGCCAATCCCTAACTCTTGGCAGGCACGAATAACACGTAAAGCAATTTCGCCTCGATTAACAATGAGGACTTTGTTAATATTCTTAACAGGAATTTGTTCTGTCATTAAAACCCGACTTTCTCAAATGGGGATCACTGCAAAAATTTTGTCTCAATTATGATATTAACGCCGATTGGCGAATACGTAAAGGCAAACACCGCCAACATACATTTCAAAAAAGTGACGGTTATAATAACACCTCTAACGGGTTAAAGTTGCTGTACTGAAGCCAAACTGGTCATGAACATGGGGTTGATGTCCTTGATCATCAGTGAAATGTGTTCTGGCTGATAGTAGTTTAGGGTTGAATGAAGAATTTAGCTGATTTGCTGAAGTAGGTTTAAATTTGTGCTAGAGTTGAATTATAATAAAATTTCAGTTTCGTGATTGATGTAGAGTGGAGCGATTGTATATGGGGCATGTCTTAATTGTGGAAGATAATCCTGATATTGGGGTATTGTATCAACGCGCATTATTTTCACATACACATACTATTGTACGAAATGCGGAAGCCGCCCTTGAACTGCTTAAAGATAATCGCTATGA